>JBCBSN010000116.1:0-13202 GCA_039819225.1 Bacteroidota bacterium
TAGAGGTTTGGCGTGTCCGTGGTATTGGTTTGGAGACCAAACTTACATATATTTTTTGTTCCCTTTAGTGGGTGTTACCATAAATTTAACCATGGAAGGGCCATATGAAGCCTGTGTTATTATGAGTGAAAAACGGTTCTTTGCCATCGCTTTTTTAGTGCTTTCCATTACTGCCATCTCCTACGGCAAAAATAAAAAGAAAGCGATCAATGAAGATCCTTTTGTAGTGGTACTGGATGCCGGTCATGGCGGCCATGATCCAGGTAATCTAGGCAATGGATATTTGGAAAAGAACATTGCGTTGGGTATTGTCCTAAAGGTAGGGGCGCTGTTGGAAAAGGAACCCAATATAAAAGTGGTATACACCAGAAAGGACGATACCTTTGTGGATCTTTTTGTGCGTGGGGAGATCGCCAATAAGGCCAATGCCGATCTTTTTGTATCCGTGCATTGCGATTCCCATACCTCTAACGCCCATGGGGCCGGGACCTTTGTTCTGGGGCTGCATGCCAACAAACAAAACTTTGCGATAGCCAAAAAGGAAAACTCGGTCATCTACTTGGAGGACAACTATGAGACGCGCTATGCGGATTATGATATCAATTCTCCGGAATCCGTTATTGGTCTTACTATTATGCAGGAAGAATTCCTGGATCAGAGCATTCTCCTTGCCAAAATCATGCAGGAGCAGTTTTCGGACAAGTTGAAAAGAAACGATAGAAAGGTAAAACAAGCGGGTTTTATCGTATTGCATCAGACCTTTATGCCCAGTGTATTGGTAGAAACGGGTTTTTTGACCAACCGGGATGAGGGGGCCTATCTCAATTCGTATAAAGGGCAAACCCAAATGGGAACGGCCATTGCGCGGGCCATACTTCTATATAAAGAACGGATAGCCGCCAATGTTGCAGATGCCCCGGTAGCCATTGCCCCCGTCCCATCCCCGGATGACCAAGAAAAAAACGAAGTGGTAGAGGAGGTGACCACCATTGCCAAGAGCCCAGTGGACGATAACACTGCGGCCGTGGTTGTTGAGGAGGTTAAGGAAAATGTTTTATCAAGGCCGAAAGAGATTAATGCCGCCGCCCGATCCCAGGATAATCAGAAAAAAAGCAAAGTGATGGAGGAAGTCGCCACCGTTGCCAGAAGTTCTGAGGACCATAGCAATACCAGTGCTGTTGGAGAGGTAAATGAAAATGTTCCATTGGAGCAGAAAAATATCACTACCACCCCGCCCATGGAAGGAAAGGATACGGCCAGTGTTAAACCCCAAGAAGAAACCCCTAAGAATGAAGTCCCGGCGAGGGAATCTGAAAATCCGGATGTAGAGACTAGTACCCAAACCCGTTCTGAGGCCGCAAATCCCTTGGGCAAAATTCTCTTTAAGGTACAGTTGTTGGCCAGTTCAAAGGATTTAAGCCTTGTTCCCCAAAACTTTAATGGCCTTAGCCGTATTTCCAAAGAACCTTACAAGGACCTTTTTAGATATCTTTATGGTAGTACTTCTTTTTATAGGGAAGCCAAAATGCTAAAGTCCAACGCTGATCTAAAAGGATATCCAACCTCCTATATTGTGGCCTATAAGGACGGTAAGCGCATTCCGATCAAAGAGGCACTAAAATACATTGGCGAATAGTTCTCGGCTTTAAATTTATTTCTAATTTTGTTGATATCGGAAAAAGCGTCCTTTTGAAATTATCCAGGGAAATTAAGACAGGAATCATCGTAATTGGCGGTATTCTATTGTTTGTTTTAGGGTTCAGTTTTTTAAAATCTTCTCCTCTTTTTGATGATAGCATCGCGCTATATGCGGTCTACGATGAAATTGGCGGCCTACAACCGGGAACACCAGTTTCTATAAATGGTTATAATGTAGGCACCGTAAATGACATCCGTTTTAAAGACACTTCGGGAAGGCTTTTGGTCGCCTTTTCCGTAAAGAAGGATTTTAGGTTTTCCAAGAATAGCAATGTGGAATTGTATGATACCGGAATTATTGGAGGTAAAGGCCTACAGATAAATCCTGTTTTTGATGGGGCTACCATGGCGACGACCGGAGATACCCTCTTCACAAAGACCAGACCCGGTCTTACCGAGCTGGCGCAACAAAAGCTGACCCCGCTTTTCAAGAAGTTCGAATCTGCGGTGACAGATGCGGATACGTTGCTCATGAACGTTAATGATGTTCTGGACGACAAAGCCAGACGGGACCTCAGGGAGGCCATTCATGGGTTAAATGGTTTGGTGGTAAGTCTTCAGGGAAGTGCCGAAGTGTTTAACCGACTTTTAAAGAACAATGAGGAGAAATTGGAGAATTCGCTCACCAGTTTTGAGGAACTTACCCAAAATTTCTCCAAGCTTTCGGACTCTTTGAACAAAGCGGGCTTGGCCGGAACATTGGCCAATTTGGAGTCCATGTCCGCTAGTTTGGATAGAATAATGACCAAAATGGAACGGGGCAACGGTACTTTGGGAAAGCTTATGGAGAACGAGGAACTCTACAACAATCTTAACAATGCCTCCAGGGAGCTGGATTTATTGTTACAGGATTTTAGATTGAACCCCAAAAGGTATGTAAACGTTTCGGTCTTCGGCAAAAAACAAAAGGATTATACAGTGCCAGAAGAGGATCCAGCGGAACAAATGGAACAATAATACATGCAGTACCTCCCCAACATTTTTTTTGTAATTGCCTTGGTTATCGGGATTGGTTTTTTTGCAAAGAACATAAAACGACTTGTTCGCAATATAAAATTGGGCCGATCTACGGTGCTTGATGACAATTCTGCCGAGCGATGGAAGAATATGGCCAGGATAGCCCTAGGGCAGACTAAGATGGTGGTAAGGCCGATTCCGGGCATATTGCATATCATCGTATACGTGGGGTTCGTTATCATTAATATTGAGGTCTTGGAAATCATCTTGGACGGCATCCTGGGCACGCATAGGATATTCGCCCCCCTTGGCACCCTGTATAGTATGCTGATTGGTTCCTTTGAGATTTTGGCGGCATTGGTCATTATTGCTGTGGTGGTTTTTTGGGTGCGTAGGAACATTATACGTCTAAAACGGTTCATAAAACCGGAAATGAGAGGATGGCCAAAGGCCGATGCCAACTGGATTCTCTACATAGAATTGATTTTAATGATCCTGTTCCTTACCATGAATGGTGCGGACTATCAGTTGCAGCAGCATGGTGCGGTGCACTATACCAGGGCGGGGGCATTCCCCATAAGTCAATTTCTAGGACCGGTTTTTAACGGGATGTCCATTTCCGCATTAATTTTAGTGGAACGCTCGGCTTGGTGGCTTCATATTCTGGGCATTCTTTTCTTTTTAAACTATCTGTACTACTCAAAACATCTACACATACTGTTGGCCTTTCCCAACACCTACTATGGAAAGTTGGGTCCCAAGGGTGGGTTTGGCAATTTAGGTTCCGTAACTGAAGAGGTAAAGTTGATGATGGACCCCTCCGTGGATCCCTATGCCACACCTGAAGAAGGTGCTACAGGCAACGAAGAGGAAGTGGCCAAGTTTGGTGCCTCGGATGTCATGGATCTTAACCGGGTCCAATTGCTGAATGCCTATACTTGCACGGAATGCGGTAGGTGTACAAGCGAATGCCCTGCCAACCAGACGGGGAAAAAGCTTTCCCCCCGCAAAATAATGATGGATACCCGGGACCGTTTGGAGGAGGTAGGCAAGATCCTAGACCGGAACAAGGGTCAATTCCAGGAGGATGGGAAACAGTTATTGGACGATTATATTTCAAGAGAGGAGCTTTGGGCGTGCACGTCCTGCAACGCATGCGTGGAAGCTTGCCCCGTAAGCATAGACCCGCTATCCATAATAATGGATATGCGGCAATATTTGGTTATGGAACAGTCCGCAGCCCCTTCTGAGCTTAACAATATGATGGGCAACATAGAGAACAATGGGGCACCTTGGCCCTTTAACCAGATGGACCGTCTTAATTGGGCCAAAGAGGAATAATATGGACAGCAAGCTAAAAGTATCTACCATGGCCGAGATGTCGGCGGCCGGTAAGCAACCGGAAGTGTTGTTTTGGGTGGGTTGTGCCGGAAGTTTTGATGATAGGGCCAAAAAGATTACCAAGGCTTTTATAAAAATTTTGGATAAGGCCGGGGTTTCCTTTGCGGTTTTGGGAACGGAGGAGAGTTGTACCGGTGATCCCGCAAAAAGGGCGGGGAATGAATTTTTGTTCCAAATGCAGGCGATGGCCAATATAGAAGTGCTGAACTCCTATGAGGTAAAAAAAGTAGTGACGGCCTGCCCACATTGCTTTAACACCTTAAAGAATGAATATCCGGGCCTTGGCGGCAACTATGAGGTTATACATCATACACAGTTTATTCAAAAATTGGTAGAAGAAGGAAAAATGACCTTGGAAGGGGGTAAGTTCAAAGGAAAGCGGATTACCTACCATGACCCCTGTTATTTGGGAAGGGGCAACAATATCTATGAAGCCCCGAGGGAACTTTTAAAAAAGTTGGATGCGGAACTGGTGGAAATGCGGAATTGCAGATCTAGGGGGCTCTGTTGTGGTGCCGGGGGCGCACAGATGTTCAAGGAACCCGAAGCGGGAAATATGGACGTAAACATCAAGAGAACGGAAGAAGCCCTGGGGACCCGGCCGGATATTATTGCGGCCGCTTGTCCTTTCTGCAATACAATGATGACGGATGGTGTTAAGAACAAGGAGAAAGAAAAAAACGTAGCGGTACTGGATATTGCTGAATTAATGGCCCAGGCACAGGATTTATAAGTGTTCCATTTAGGGACACCTTTGAAATTTGATCCTGGAGATCTAATACGAGACAATCAAAAAATGATAGTAGATTTTGAAGTATTGCCGGATACCGCCAGGATCTGGATTTATCAAGCCAACAGAAGTTTTGCAAAAGAGGAACTCCATGGGCTAATAATGGAATTGGAGCAGTTTCTTCGGGATTGGACGGCCCACGGAAGGGATCTTAAAGCAGGTTATGAGGTTCGCTATAATCGCTTCATCGTCATAGGACTGGACCAAAGTTTGAATGAAGCCTCGGGTTGTTCAATTGATGCCTCGGTGCACTTTATCCAACATTTGGAAAAGCAGTATAATGTAATTCTTTTGGATAAAATGAACGTCTCCTATAAACAGGGAGCGTATGTAGCCTACAAACCACTGCTGGAATTTAAAAAAATGGCCAAACAAAAGGCAGTTTCAAAAAACACCGTTGTTTTTAATAATTTGGTGACCAATAAGAAGGAATACGAAAACCATTGGGAAGTACCGGCCTCCGAAAGTTGGCACTCCCGATTCCTTTAAATTTCATTTTGGTATGGTCATTGAATTACTTTCGCAGAATCCGTATTTATGTATAAATAGGGATAAAATGCAATAATTTTTTTGGTTTTTGGTTATCGCCTTAGAAGTTTAACTATGAGGATCATACTACTACTCCCTTTCCTTTTTGTTTCAATTTTATGTGTCAGGGGGCAAATGGATCCCTTGATCGCTAAGGATACCCTATCCCAGAAATCCTGGGTGGATGAGCAGTACGCCCGTATGTCCTTGGAAGAAAAGCTGGGACAATTGTTTATGGTCGGCGTAAGCTCTGACCGGGGAAACTATGAACGCCAAAAAACATTGGAGCTTATTGGGAATTCTCACATCGGTGGGATTATCTTTTCTAAAGGAGGCCCCGTTAGGCAGGCCAAGTTGACCAACACCTATCAAAAAGCCTCAAAATTGCCCTTGTTGGTCGGGATGGATGCGGAATGGGGGCTCTCCATGCGATTGGATTCAACACATGCATTTCCTTGGAACATGACCTTAGGGGCCATCAAAGACAGCAGTATTGTAGAAGAAGTGGCCTATAGGATAGGAACGCATGCGAAACGTTTGGGGGTACATATCAATTTTGCACCGGATATAGACATCAATACCAATCCTGGAAACCCTATTATCGGTAACCGATCATTTGGGGAAGATCCGGAAAACGTATCCCAAAAAGGAATTGCCTTTATCAAGGGGCTAAATAGGGCAGGGGTGTTGGCCAGCGGTAAACATTTTCCCGGACATGGGGACACCGCAACAGATTCCCATTTGGCCCTTCCTACTATTAGCTTTACAAGACAAAGATTGGATAGTATTGAACTCTATCCTTTTAAAAGACTAATCCATGAAGGCTTGGAAAGTGTAATGGTGGGGCATTTGAATGTTCCGGCCCTGGAAATTAAGGAAGGACTCCCGTCATCCCTTTCGGAACAAATAACCTCCGGTATCCTCCAGGAAGAAATGGGTTTTCAGGGACTTGTATTCACGGATGCCCTAAATATGAAGGGAGTGGCAGACTATGCCAGGGAAGGGGAAGTGGCCCTTGCCGCATTCTTGGCCGGAAACGATATACTATTGATGCCCAAAGATGTAACCAAGGCCAAGGCCAAACTTAGGGAAGCCTATGATAAGGGAAGGATTACCGAGTTACGTTTGGCAAGATCAGTTAAAAAGATCTTAATGGCCAAGTACAAGGTCGGGCTTCATAAACCTGTGCAGGTATCCCCGGAAGGATTATATGAAGATTTGAATTCCCTAAAGGACAGTTTGGTACATGAGCGTGCTTTGGCGCATGCCATTACTGTGGTAAAGAACAATTTTCAGATATTGGGGGTCAAGAAACTGGAAAACAAAAAAATTGCCTATGTAAAGTTCGGGGATGCGGATAGTGATCCCTTTTTGGAAGAACTGAACAAGTATGCCAGGGTTACCCAGATCAACGGAAGGGACATAGCCACCTTAAAGGAGAAGCTCTCTTTTTTTAACCTGGTAATCATTGGTTTCCACAAGAGCAATGAAAGCCCATGGAAACGGTATAAGTTTTCCAAAAACGAACTATCCTGGTTGAAGGAAATAGGGAAAATGCGCAGTTCCAATGTTGTTCTTTCCGTTTTTGCAAAACCCTATGCCCTAGCGGATGTTTTGTCCTATGAAAGTATAGATGCGGTGGTAATGGCTTATCAAAACAGTGCTCTGGCCCAAAAGTTGACCGCCCAGCTCATTTTTGGAGCCATTCCCGCCAAAGGGTCTTTGCCAGTAAGTGCCCATCCCGATTTTCCGGTAAATACTTCCATACCATTGAAATCGCTTAAGCGTTTGGGATACAGTTTTCCGGAGAGTGTGGGTATGAACGGGACTAAATTGGCGGAAGTGGATCAATTGGTAAAAAATGGATTGGATTCCCTGATGTATCCAGGGGCCCAGGTACTGATCGCAAGACACGGAAAGGTTATTTATAACAAGGGGTTTGGAAGGCCCACCTATGAGTCCACGGATAGCATAACCCCGGAACACCTCTATGATCTGGCTTCCATTACCAAAATTTTGGCCACCTTGCCTTTGGTCATGAAGATGGAGGAAGAGGGCAGCTTGGCCCTAAACGATACATTTCAAGATCTTGTGCCGGAGTATTCGGAATCGGAGCTAAAGAATGTTACGGTTTTAAAGGCACTTTCACATTATGGTCGTCTTCCCGCATGGATAGCATTTTATGTGAATACTTTGGATAAACAGAAAAAGCCATCAACGGAGTTCTATCGGGAAACGCCGGCCAATGGATTTTCTATTAAGGTAAGCGATAAACTATATCTTACCGATGCTTATAAGGATTCTATCTACAATAGGATTGGTAGGCAAAAACTGAAATCGAACCGATACCGCTATAGTGATGTCGCTTATTTTATTATGAAGAAATATATTGAGGATACCTACGGCACCCGGATGGATACCTTGGTCCAAGATTTTTTATACAAGCCTTTGGGGGCTTATAATACCGGATATAATCCTTTGGAAAGACTTCCAAAAAATAGGATCGTACCTTCAGAGGTGGACAAGTATTTTAGGTATCAGATCGTGCACGGATACGTCCATGACATGGGTGCGGCCATGCAAGGCGGTGTTGGTGGCCATGCCGGACTTTTTAGTAACGCCAATGATGTGGCCAAAATCATGCAAATGTATCTACAGGAGGGTTTCTACGGAGGTACCCGTTTTTTGGACGAAAGGACTGTTAAAAAATTCAACACCTGCTATTTTTGTGATAAGATGGTAAGACGGGGCGTTGGTTTTGACAAGCCCCAATTAAAGGAAAAGGGACCAACCTGTGGTTGTGTTTCCCGAAAGAGCTTTGGACATAGTGGTTTTACGGGGACCTACACGTGGGCCGATCCCGAGGAGGAAATTGTATATGTATTTTTGTCCAACCGCACGTATCCTACGGCCTCCAACACCCTTTTGGTAAAATCTGGTCTTCGGACTAGAATTCAACATGCCATTTATGAGGCCATAATCAATTAGGTTTAGGGGCAGTTGGTCTTGATTTTTTCAACTCATAAACTTTCCTTAATAAAAATGGCCTTTTATAAAGGCCAAATCCGTTTTTGTACATTTGAGGCATGAAAATCGCAATAGTATGTTACCCCACCTTTGGCGGTAGTGGTGTGGTTGCCACGGAGCTAGGGATAGCGTTGGCCGGGAGAGGACATGAAATACACTTTGTTACCTACAGGCAACCTGTTCGTTTGGAACTGTTGAGCAACAAAATACACTTTCATGAGGTTCACGTTCCGGAATATCCATTGTTTCAGTATCAACCATACGAACTGGCACTGTCCAGTAAATTGGTAGATACCGTAAAACTCTATGGAATAGAACTCTTGCACGTGCACTATGCCATTCCCCACGCTTATGCAGGCTATATGGCAAAGAAAATGTTGGAGGAAGAAGGGATCAACCTTCCTATGATAACCACCTTGCACGGTACGGACATTACCTTGGTGGGCAACCATCCTTTTTACAAGTCCGCGGTGACTTTTAGCATTAACCAGTCCGATGCTGTAACCTCGGTATCCAAAAATCTAAGACAACGGACTTTGGAACTTTTTGATGTTAGAAAGGAAATAGCTGTTATCCCCAACTTTATTGATAGACGAAAATACGGCACTTCTTTTACAGATTGCCAAAGATCTTTGATGGCCTCTGAAGACGAGAAAATCATTACGCACATAAGCAATTTCAGAAAAGTAAAGCGCATCCCGGATGTAATCCGGGTGTTTTATAGGATTCAGAAGAAGATGCCCGCCAAATTGGTCATGGTAGGGGAGGGGCCGGAAAAAGAGAGCGCCGAACTACTTTGCGATACTCTGGGTATCGGAGACAAAGTACTGTTTTTGGGCAATAGTAATGAAATAGATAGGATTCTCTGTTTTTCCGATCTTTTTCTTCTGCCCTCAAAGAACGAGAGCTTTGGATTGGCGGCCTTGGAGGCCATGATCAATAGGGCTCCGGTGATATCCAGTAATACGGGCGGTATTCCAGAGGTAAACAAACACGGTATTACCGGTTTTCTAAGTGATGTAGGTGATGTTGAGGATATGGCCGGTAACGCCATAAGGATTCTTGGAGATGAGGAAGTCCTAGAGCAATTTAAACAAAATGCCTATGAGACAGCTCTCCAGTTTGATATTCTAAAAGTATTGCCTTTATATGAATCCGTTTATGAAAAAGCATTCAACAGCAGGTTTAAGAATTTCTATACCTAACTTTTTGATTCCCTTGATAGGGCTTATCGTGCTTTTTGTATCCTGTAAGGGACAGACGGGGGTCTCCCCGGCTACAGTTGATCAGAGTAGGGATGATAGTCTTATTTTGCTTCTGGCGGACAACTACAGTGGTTCCGAAACGGCGGAGACACTTATTATCAGGAGTAGCAAGGAACTTAGGGCTTTTTTCGTAAAGGTGAACCGAACACGAAAACCGGGCCTTCCCCTGCCTTTAGTAGATTTTACCAAGGAGACCGTACTTGTCTATTGTAGTGGGGAGACCAAGGGATCCCTGAAGCCCATATTGACCTTGGGCCCGGATTCTGGGGACAAAAAAATCGTGAATACTAAAATGGAAAATAAAAAAGAAGATTCAAAGATTATTTTGAGCCCTTTTAGCATGTACAAAATACCGATTACCCAAAAAGAGATTATCTTCCAAAAGGAGATTATCTCCCAAAAAAACCGATGAACTTCACGGCCCTTACGATCCATCGAAAAAACACACTTTTCACAGGGTAAATCCAAGGAAGGCAGGGATTTACCCTAGTTTTGTCCTGTTACTGTCCTTAATCTTTGAACTTATGAAAAGCTATGTTCTATCCCTTATGGGATTTTTTCTTGTGATTGTAACCCCCGCTTTTTCACAACTAGATAAACCTATCCTTACTTCCAAGGATAGTACCGTTGCCAGTGCCTGGGTCCTGGGCCTGGGAATCAATATCGTAGATGATTCGGCTACCCCGTTCGGCGACGAATTTTTGAATATCAAGGATACTTGGCATGCCGTACCGTATCCTTCCAGAATAAGTATAGGAAGGTTCTTTAAGAGTGGTATTGGTCTAGAGGCTATTGGTACCTATAATAGGTATAAAGAAGGGAAGATTGTAAATGGAGCCATAAACGATGAGCTTCGGGAGTACTTCGGCGTAGATGGTAAAATAAGCTATGATCTGAACAAGCTTATTGGCTATACCGGATGGTTTGATCCCTATATTCACGTAGGAGGGGGTTATACTTCTATCGGGGATGAGGGGGTTGCCACCGGTAACGCCGGTTTTGGGTTCAATACTTGGTTCAGCGACCGATGGGGCCTGAATTTGAACACCATGGGCAAATGGGGCTTGGAGGAAGACTCCAATAAGCATATACAACATTCCGCCGCAGTGGTATACCGGTTTGGAATTGAAAAGGAGCTAACGAAAAAAGGTGTGGAAAAATTGGCATTGTTGGAAGCTATGGAAAAAGAACAGCAAAGGGTAAACGATTCCATTGCTGCGGCCAACAGGGCCAAAGAAGAGGCAGCCTTGGCAGAGCGATTGGCGCAGGAACGGGAAAGGCAACGTCTGGCGGAGGCCGAAAGGGCCAGGTTGGCCGCAGAAAAGAAGGAACGGGATAGGATAAATGGTGAAATAGCTGCCCTTGGTAATGTATATTTTGCATTTGATTCCTACACGCTGAATACGGACTCCAAAAAGGTTCTTGATGGATTGGCCCAGATTATAAAAAAGAATCCCGGGCTTACGGTGAAAATTGCCTCCGGCACAGATTCACGAGGCCCTGCATCCTACAACAAGGGGCTTTCTCAAAGAAGGGTAGATGCCACCAAGAAGTATCTGTTGACAAAAATGGTAAAGCAGGATAAGGTCGTTACCCAGGCCTATGGCGAGGAAAACCTATTGAACGATTGTGACGGTTCCAAAGCCTGCTCGGAGAAAGAACACAGTATAAATCGAAGATCTGAATTCTTTGTTGAAAGTTTCCAATTGTCGATTATTGAATAAGAGAAGTAAAGAAGTTTTTTACTTGGTAAACACCAAATAAAAGGGTTCAGCGTATTCTATACCCACCATATTACCAAAATATTTGGAAGAATTGCGGATGCCTTCTATACTTCTAGGGTGAGGATAGTCCCTAAGCTCTGTCTTGTACTTGGACATGGCCTGGAGCTTGTCTTCGATAGTAGCGGAAATATCAACGAACACATTCGGGTCAAAGGGTTTTTTCTTTAGCATGTTTCCCCATTCCGTGGACGAATTTACGTAATAGGAGAGCAAGTGTTTTACCTTTTGTCCCGGATAGGGACGGCAGGAAACCAGGGTACTTTCATAGAGTTCATTGTGATCTTTATTAATGTCGGTCCTATCCTGAACAAAAACCGTATCATATTCTCCCCCAGAAATAATCCTTCCTAGGGCGATATTCTTGTCCACATGGGCTACGGTATCCAAACGCATATCGGGAAAATCCTCCCTTGGTAATACTTTGGAGCCCAAGACCGCATTGGCCTCTTGGGCTTCCCCGAACTTGTCTTCCAAAATTGCCTCGTTATTGAAGTATTGCGTGCTGCTACCATCCGTGAAAATTAGGACGTCCACTTGTTTGCCCATTTTTACCAATTGGGGAATGGTCCCCCCTACACCTAATATTTCATCATCCGGATGCGCCGCTATGACCAATATTTTATTAAAAAGTTCCAGCATTATTTAAGGAGTTGTTTTAGTTTATGGATTTCATCCTGGAGATTATAGCCCAGTTTGTCACCGACTCTAAAGAATTTCATTTCAACATCTTGGCCGTCTTCATAAGTAGGTGCGCCAAGCCAAAGGTTTCCGTCTGCAAAACGAACGAGGATACCATTATTGTTTTTCTTGAGAATTTGGCCTCGACTACCAAAATGGCTTCCCTCTTGATCCAGGTCAACTTCCCAAAATATGATTTTATGATCTTTGTAATAACAGTAGGCGCCCGGATAGGGTTTTCCAACGGCGCGGATAAGACGGTCTACCGCGGTTGTGGTCTGGTCGAAATGGATAAACCCATCTGTAGGGCTCCGTTTTCCCCTAACCGTAACTCCCTTTTCGTCCTGTGGTCGGGAACTAATTTTTTCCCCGCTGGCAATGCGTTCATAGATTTCTAGAAACCCATTTCCCAACTCTTCGCCAACTTTGGCATACAAATCCTTTACATAGGTTCTTTCGGGAATTTCAAAATCCTTTTGAAAAATGAGTTTGCCAGTATCTACCCCGGAATCAATCTTAAAAAAGCTTACCGCGGACGTTTTTTGGTCCTCCAGAATAGTCCAAGGCAAAGGTGCGCGTCCTCTTCCATAAGGCAATTTTGATGGATGGGTACCCACTATGAACTTTGAAAAACAGTTGATGAAATCTTCTTTGAAAATTTGGCTCCAACCCAAGGTGAACAGGTAATCCGGTTCAATGGATTTTACCTCTTCCACCGTTTCCGGGGAGTTTACATTTTTGGTGTCCACCACGTTGATACCGTGTTCGTTGCAGAAATCGTGCAAATCGCAATAGTCCGAAACATGTTTGTTTTCCCCTTTGGGCAGTGTAATAAGCGTATGTATCTTACATCCGTTGCCTATTAGGAAATGGAGACTTTCACGGGATTCTAGATTAGAGCCTATGCAACATATTTTAAATTTTTCTTCTGACACTTCTAAGGTTTATCCGGTTAGAAAAAATAAGATATTGATTACCGCTAAATTTAGGCATACTTTGGGAATAACGGTCTTAAACGACGTTTATTTCCTTGAGGGAGGTCACAAAATGTTTGGGGGCACATGTGTCGTCAAA
>JBCBSN010000117.1:0-13188 GCA_039819225.1 Bacteroidota bacterium
GGACAAAAGGATATAGGACGTATGACAATACGCTGGGAAAGAGGGACTTTATGCCTGAATAGGACCGTGTTCCAAGTCTTATGTCCTATTGTCCTATCTCTTGCATGATTACAATAGCATAGGTTTCCACAGAAATAAGGGTAGAACCATTTCAAGAACAGACCCTTTTCCGTTATCCTGGCAGGGCCCATATTCCTATCTTTTGAAGAATGCATCCATCTTTTTGGGAAAAATGTCCATTTCCAAATATTATGTTAACAATAGATTTGAAGTATCGTTTAATCAACTCAATCAAATAATGAAAAAAATCAAACTTTTAATGACAATTATGGTTTTGGGTGTATCCTTCGTTTCATGGGCACAAACACAAATTACCGGTGTTGTGTTGGACGAGGCCAATGTACCCTTGCCCGGAGCCAGTGTATTGGAAAAGGGAACGACCAATGGTGTAGTTTCCGATTTTGATGGAAACTTCTCGATTTCTGTAAGCGAGGACGGTGCAACTTTGGTAGTATCCTATATTGGGTATGAAACCCAAGAAATTGCCTTGGACGGGTCTTCAATTTATAGTATTCAGCTAGCGACATCTTCTACTTCCCTTGATGAGGTGGTTCTAGTGGGGTATGGCGGTGTAAAATCCAAAGATGTTACCGGAGCGGTTAAAGTTATTGGCGCTGAAGATTTCAACAAAGGTGTAAACAATGCTCCGGGGCAATTATTACAAGGTAAGATTGCTGGGGTTAATGTAACTACGGGTTCCGGGGAACCGGGAAGCGCTATCGACATCAATATTCGTGGTGTAAACTCAATAGGGAGTTCCAGTAATCCCTTGTTTGTGGTAGATGGCGTTCCCTTGGACGGAGGATCTTCCACTGGTGCCGGTCTTTCAGGTGTTGGGGGAACTTCGAGGCCAAAAAATCCCTTGAACTTTTTAAATCCGCAAGATATAGAGAGTATTACTGTTTTAAAAGACGCTTCTGCCACGGCAATTTACGGTACAAGAGGTGCCAACGGAGTTGTACTGATAAAGACCAAGGAAGGAAAAGTGGGAAAAACAAAAGTAACCTTCAGTTCATCTAGAGGCTTTGCAACTGTTGCTAGAGATGTTGACCTGCTAAGTGCCAGTGAATATCGCGAGCAAACGGCTCGTTTGGCCCCTATAGTGGGGAGGGATCCCGCCTCGTATATTGATGAGGCAAACGCCGATACCGACTGGCAAGATGAAATTTATCGAACCGCTCAAGTAGGCAATTATAATTTAGGTTTTTCTGGCGGTGCCGGTTCAACGACCTATAACGTATCATTGAGTTATCTCGATCAAGAAGGGGTAGTGGAAACTACCGGGCATGAAAGTGTTACGGGAAGAATAAATATAGGTACTTCCGTACTGGATGACCGATTAAGATTTAGAGCTAATATAACTGTGGCCGATCTAACGGATGAAAGTCAAGCTTTGGGAAGCGTTATTACCGGTGCGCTCAGGGCCAATCCAACCTCCGCGGTATATGGTGCAGATGGTAATGTAACCACAAGGGCAGGGGCTACGGACAACCCAGTTTCATTTTTTGATCTATATCGTGACAGGGCCGAAAGTAAAAGGGTTTTGGCAAACTTCACTACAACGTATACCATTATAGATGGTTTGGACTATAAGCTTAATTTGGGTTTCGAAAATTCGGATACGGATCGTTTTTTTAGGCTGTTTAATAATTCCGTGGACGGAGGAGATCAGGGCCAAGATCAGGTTACGCAAGATTCGAGGGAAGATACCAATGTGTTGATAGAGAATTTTTTGACCTATACCAAAAGCTATGATAAATGGAATTTTGATGTTCTTGCAGGGCATTCCTATCAGACCTTCAATAATACGGGTTTAAGAATCCAACGATTCGATTTTAGTACCAGGGAAATTGATCCGATCTTTAATTTAGGGGTGGCTTCACAAGAAGGTACGGTCATATCATCATCGGATACCGAAAGAAAATTACAATCGTTCTTCGGAAGGTTCAATGCTAGTTTTTTAGATAGGTATTTGGTGACCGCATCGCTAAGGGCGGATGGATCCTCCGTATTTGGTGAGAATAATAGATATGGTTATTTTCCGGCTTTAGCGCTGGGTTGGCGAATAGATCAAGAAGATTTTTTAGTTGATTCTGAAGTGTTTTCCAACTTAAAATTAAGGCTAGGGTGGGGACAAACAGGTAACCAAGCCGTTCCGGTACGCGTGACGCAGGCCTCCTTTGATACCAGTTTTAATGATAGCTTCACATTTGATGGAACAACGGTAGTTAATGGAGTAACGACGACGCGAACACCTAACCCGGATCTAAAATGGGAGGTAACGGAACAGTACAATATAGGATTGGATTGGGCTATATTAAATGGCAAGGTAAGCGGTACTATGGATTATTTTCATAAAAACACTACCGATCTTTTTTTAGAAGTTTCTGCACCGGTCCCTGCACTGGCAAGTACAATTTTTGTGAACTCTGAGGCCGAAATCATCAATAAAGGTTTCGAATTTGCCCTAAATGTAAACGCCGTAAGAACGGAAGATTTTTCGCTTGATTTTTCCGGAAACATATCATTTTTGGATAACAGCATAGAAGGACTGGCTACGGATATCTTTGTTGGAGGTATATCAGGGCCTGGGGCATCAGGTGAATTTAGTAGCATCTTTACTAATGGAGAATCTGCAGGATCGTTCTTTTTGCCCAGATTTCAGGGGTATGATGCCGATGGTGTAGAAATAGTATCAGATCCTGAAATAGTTGGGGATGCCTTACCGAACACAATTTATGGATTAAACATTAATGCGGCCTATAAAAGTTTTGATTTGTCATTAGGTTTTAATGGTGTCGGTGGGGTTGATATTTTTAATAACACGGCAAGAGCGTATTCAAGTGCGGCATCCTTGGGACAAAACGGGAATAATATTTTTACGGAATATTTAGATGTAGAAGAAAGTCCCCTGGTGGCACCTATTTCTTCATCTAGGTTCATTGAAGATGGTTCATTCTTTAGACTGAACAATGCCACCTTGGGTTGGAATATTGAAGAAAACGGTTTCCTTGATACGCTAAGACTATATGTTACGGGGCAAAACATCTTTGTGATAACCGACTATTCAGGGTATGATCCTGAAATCAATACGGGTGGTGGTAACGTTTATGGTGTAGATTTTGGGGGTTATCCACGTCCTCAAACCTTCATGTTTGGCGTTGATCTTTCTTTCTAATATAAAATAGCAAAGCAATACAATATATAATTCACGTTATGAAAAAACAAACAATAATTTATAGCATCATATTGGCCGTCCTCTTAGGGTTTCAATCCTGTGATATTGAAGAAGAAATTGTCGACGAAGCCCGAGGTGAGGATTTGTTGACCAATGCCGATGCATTAAACCTTTTGGCTCCGGCCTACAATAATATGAGAAGGGTGTATGGACACCGCTGGTTTTTTGCGTTACAGACTTTTTCAGCGGATGAAGGTATGGTGCCCACTAGACAAAGCGATTGGTTCGACGGAGGTACATTTCAGGAATTGCACAGACATGACTGGGGCCCCAATCATAGGTATACAAGAGAGACCTTTGAACATATTGTAGCGGGATTGGCAACCGCCACCCAGGCAATTGATTTCTTGGATGAAGGTTCGCAGGAACATGCAGAGGCCGTAGCGTTATTATCTCATTTCATGTGGGTAGCCCTGGATGCATATGGTCAAGTACCCTATCGCGGAACTACGGAAATCGATTTTAATGCCGATCCCCAGATCCTTACCGGGGCCGAAGCGGTGAGCACCATTATCACCAACCTGGAAGGGGTACTGTCCAACCTCCCTACGGGGAAAAATACAGTGCGTTTTACCCAAGATGCGGCTAAATCGCTTTTGGCAAGAATCCATTTGAACAAAGCGGTTTATGAAGATAGGTATGCGTCCAGCGTTTCTTTTTCCAATGAGGACATGCAGCGGGTCATCGATCTCACCACGGAAGTCATTAACAGCGGTACGCATACTTTGGAAACTGATGATTATTTCAGCATGTTCGACCCGGACAATGAAAATCACCCCGAAATCATATGGTCTGTAAAGAATGAAAAAACAGCGATACGAATTGGCGGTAGAAGTGTATCAAGGAACACCACCAATGGTTTATCCAGGGGCCTTCTTTATGTCGTTGATGGAGGCTATGAAACCGGTTCCGATGCAGGATGTACATTACCCGAGTTTTTAGACAAATGGGACTCCGAGAATGACCCAAGATTTTATAAAGAAAACTATCCTAATGAGTTAGTTACAATACCGTTAGACGATTATAAAATGAACCGAGGTTTTCTTGAGGGACAAATATATGGCCTTAACAACGATGAAGGAACACCTATAATTAATGATGATGGTACGGTGGATATCGTTCCCGTTCAACTTTGGACCAGGGATGAATCGATGGCAAATCATACCAGGGAAGTGAGTTTGATTGCCGAAAACCAATCCGTGGGGGTGCGGGTATCCAAATGGAGCATTGACGACCTGGGTGCCAATAGGGATGATACCAGTGTAGATATTGTGGTCTTTAGATTGGCCGATATATATTTGATGCGGGCAGAAGCGCAACTAAGAATAGGGTCGGGTGATGCCCTTGCCGATGTAAATGCCGTTAGGGTTGCACGTGGCGGTGCCGACTTTGCCAAAGCTAGCGCCGACCTAGAAGATGTATATGATGAAAGAGGTTTTGAATTCTATTGGGAGTACCACAGAAGAACCGACCAAATCCGATTTGGAACTTGGGAAGACGCTTGGACGGATAAAACGGATGCGGATCCCAACAAAAGAATATATCCCATACCTCCCGGGCCATTGGCGGAAACTCCCGGATTGGTGCAAAACCCGGGATATTAGTTATCAATAATTTGTTTGAGTTTGTTTAATTTCAAGTTTTGGGCAGGAGATTATTGCCTGCCCATTTTTTTTGCCAATTTTTTTCTTAAAACTCAAGACGAGTTCTTAGAATAACCACTGCATTAAAAAATATTGGGCATGGGCAAAATACAATATGGCCGCATTAGGAATGTTGTCTATATTTTTATGATTTTGTTTTTAACGGTCTCCTGCAACGAAAAAGAAATTGTGGGGCCTAAAATGATCAAAGCCACGGAACCTGTGGATTTGGTATATCCCTTATTGGACACGGAAAACTCAAGATGGTTTTTCTTCTCCTCGGCGAGTAGGCCCTTTGGGATGGTCAATTTAAGTCCGGATACTCAGGTAAAGGGATCTTGGGGAAGTGGTTACCGCTATAAGGTGGATACCATTCAGGGTTTTAGCCATATACATGCCTGGCAGCTCTCTGGACTTTCCGTAATGCCCCTAACACTTTCCCAGGGGAAGGAGAAGTCCATTTTCAAGGATTACAAATCAAAATTCAGCCATGGGACGGAGCGGGTATCCCCGGGCTATCATTACGTAGAACTAGATCGCTATGGGGTAGCTGTTGAACTTACGGGCACAAAGCGGGTAGGATTTCATAAATATACATTCCCCGAAAATGAGCATGCCGCCGTTCTTTTTAATCTAAACGGCATTTTAGGCCCAAGTAGGAACACCCAGGGCATCCTAAAAAAGGTTGGGGATAGTGCCCTTTTAGGGGAATTACAAATAGGGGCGACACATAGAAGGCCCAAACCGGTAAAGTTGTTTTTTTCCGTCGTATTGGATGCCAAGATAAAAACCGTCACAAATGATTCGGAAACCGGAAATTACCTGATTTCATTGGAAAAGGACGGGCCAGAGGTGTTGATGAAAGTGGGCATTTCCTATACCTCTTTGGAAAATGCCGTGAACAATAGGGAGACCGAACTTCCGGATTGGAGTTTTGATAATGTGGTCGCCGATTCAAAGGATGAGTGGAACATCCTATTGAAAAGGATAAAAGTGGAGGGGGGCACCCATACGGCGCAAAGAAGGTTCTATACCGATCTCTGGCACGCCCTTCAAGGCAGGAGGATCATAAGCGATGTCAACGGTGCTTACCCGGATAATTCCGGGGATATCTTTAGAATAGGGCAACTTCCGCTGGATGATCGGGGAATGCCAAGGTTTAACCATTACAATTCGGACTCTTTTTGGGGCGCACAATGGACCCTGAACACTCTTTGGGGATTGGTGTATCCGGATATCATGAAAGAGTTCGCCTACTCCCTATTGCAATATCAAAAAGACGGCGGTCTTGTCCCAAGAGGTCCTTCGGGAGGCAATTATACCTATGTAATGACAGGGGCTTCATCCACACCTTTTATCGTAAGTGCCATCCAAAAAGGACTCGTTACGGAGAATCATGAGCAGATATATCAAGTACTTAAGAAAAATCATATGCCGGGGGGCATTATGGAAAAAGCGGGTTACGAACATGCCACATCCCTTGGGGGAGGCCTAAGGTATTATTTGAAAAACGGCTATGTTCCCTATCCCATTCCAGAAGGTAAGTTTGGGGGCCATCAGGAAGGGGCCGGTCTTACCCTGGAATATGCGTATCAGGATTGGGCGCTGGCACAGTTGGCCAAAAAGTTGGGGCATAAGGAAGACTGTAGGTATTTTCTGGACCGGTCCAACAATTACAGGAACGTATTCGATTCAATATCCGGGTGGGTGCGTCCCAAGGATGTTGCCGGGAATTGGTTTGCGGATTATGATCCCTATCAACATCAACATGGGTTTGTTGAGTCCAATGGAGCCCAGGCAACCTGGTTCGTACCCCATGATATAGAAGGGTTGTCCCTGTTGATGGGCGGGAGGAAAGAGGCCGTAAGGAAATTGGATGCCCAATTTAAGGAAGCCTCAAAACTAGGTTTCACCTCAGGGACCTCACATGCCCAGGAGCTCCACCCCGAATATAGCCGTATTCCCATAAACTATGGGAACCAACCTTCCATACAGACCGCATTTGTATTCAATCAATTAGGTAGGCCAGACCTTGCCCAATACTGGTCCAGGAGCGTGGTAGATAGAGCTTTTAGCGGCCTATCTACAAATGCGGGCTATAATGGTGATGAGGATCAGGGCCTAATGGGCAGTTTGGCGGTGTTAATGAAAATAGGACTGTTTCAGATGAACGGAGGAACGGAGGAAGATCCCAAGTATGAATTTGGAAGCCCGATTTTTGACCGCGTAACCATAGCCCTCAATAATGGAAATGTATTGAGAATTAATGCCTTGGGTGCGGCTTCTGGGAAAAGATACCTCCAGGCCGTACGGATTTCGGGAGTGGAAACACAACAGCATTATATCAAACATTCCGACCTCATAAAGGGGGCTAGTTTGGATTTTACCATGGGCGATACTCCCGTGACCGTTGAATGACCCAGGTGAGGTACGGCTACCTTTGCCCAAGTAAAGATATGTTTTTCCGTTACGGATCCGTGGGCCGTTGCTTTTGTGCCAAGGCGGTTTATAAGGAAAAGTTTAAATTGTGGGTATGCTAAAAATAGTTAGGGTGTACTGGCTAAGACTAATCTTACTAGGTTGCGTCCCCCTATTGGGATTGCGGGCGCAGACCATAAAGTTTGAGCACTACAATAATAGTGATGGGCTTTCGCATAATTCGGTACGACATATTGTCCAGGATAAAAACGGTTATTTGTGGCTAGGCACCTTTTCGGGATTAAACCGCTTTGATGGCTATGAATTCAAGTCCTATTCCGGTACTTCCAACAGGCCAGATGCGTTGCCCAATGACGATATTACGGCATTGGAACTAGACCGGGAATCCAACGATCTTTGGATTGGCACGCGTAAGGGCCTGGCCCTTTTTAATATAGATACCAACGTATTCAGGACATTTCTACCCGATGGTAAGGATCCCAAGAGTATTCAGGACGAAGAAATCAGGTCCATTCATATTGATCGGTTTAAACAGGTCTGGATAGGTGCCAAGAACAATGGGCTCTCCGTATACGATCCAGAAAGTGATAGTTTTGACAAGATCGAGTTGCCCGGATTCAAATACATCAAGGAGATATTCGAGGATTCAAATGGGAACATTTGGATTGGCAGCTATGCCGCCGCTGGAATCGCAAAAATTTCCCTGAACAATCTGGGCAAAATTTCCCAAATTAAGCAATACAGCTTAAGGGCCAATTCCCAGGAGGCAAATCCCTATATCAACTTTATTTACGAAGATCACAAACTTGATGTGTTTGTGGGCAGCCGTGACGGCTTGTTTAAGCTAGATCAGAAAGCGGACACCTTTAAAAATATCCCTATCCATGATGCCGCCGTGAGGGACAAATTGGGTCCGTATTTCATATCTGTGGCCAGATCACCTGAAGGCAAATATTGGATGGGTACCTTGGGAGGAATCGTAGTGGTAGAGAACTTGGAGGAGGTGGGATCACAGGAACTTGAGCGGTATTATTCGGAATTGTCCGATGATGACTCCTTGGTGGACAATTTGGTGTCAGCCCTGTATTTTGATGATTCCGGTGCTTTATGGATAGGTACGGAGGATGGTTTGGACAAGTATAATCCTTACAAAAACCAGTTTAAGCTAAATAAGACCATCTCCGACTTTATAGACAATCAAGCCCCTCGTATTCGAGGTTTTTCAAAGACCCATACTCACAAAGTTGTAGTGGCCACCCGCCATAATGGGTTATTTGTGGCCGATAAGGAAGCCTATGTCCCGTTTTTCAAGATCAGGAAAGATATAGCCAGTATATATTCCCACAATGGCAAAATTTTTTATTGCGGTCTTTGGAGTGGGCAAGTATTGGTCTATAACGCCATTACCCAGAGTTCCAGGGTCGTGGATGTGGGTTTCTCTCAGTTTCCGATTTTGGCCTATACCATGGTAGGGGAAGATAGGTTGCTCCTGGGATCCCATGGTGATGGGGCGGTGGTGCTCAATACAAAGACCTTGGTCCCCGAGAATTCAGAAGGTCTTTTGTTGCCAGGGTCTTACATCAACCAAATAAGGGTAGACGCAAAGGGCCGTATTTGGTTTGCCACCCAATCCGGAGTAGTGCGGTACGATCCTGAAACCCAGAGTAGCATGGCATTTAAGGCCAGAACAGCACGGGAAAAGGGGGTTTCCCATGAGAATGTCAGCGATATAGCTGAAGATATGACAGGGAAAATTTGGGCGGCAACCAGGAAGGGACTGGATTATTATGATGTGGGGAGCAACAACTTTGTTCCCGTATTGGCCCCTAAAGAACTGGATGGAAGCTGGATTACCGATATTATTGTTGATGCCAAGGGTCATTTATGGTTAAACATGAACAATAATCGTGTAGGCAGATATCATATCGCTAGCAAAGAGCTAAAGGTATACTATTTAGAGTCCGGCAATCGCTTGGATATTTTTAGTTCCAGGGGCTTTTATTACGGTAAAGACGGCAAAATCTACCTGGCCGGCAAAAATGGGGTAATATCCTTTTCATCCTATGGATTAAAGAATCATGAAATTTCGCCCAAGCCTATGATTACGGCAATTACCGTACAAAATAAGAAAATAGAGGTGGGCAGTGTGGTCAACGGGCAAAAAATACTGGATAAGGATATCAATTTTAGTAGAGAGCTGAAGCTCGCCAATGCCAATAAAAATTTCTCCCTAACATTTTCTAGCCCTTCCTATATTGATGAACTTCACAACCAATATAGCTATACCTTGGAGGGTTTTGATGAAGTGTGGAACACCGTTGACCCAGGTCAACGAACCGTTCAGTACACCAATCTGTTCTTTGGGGATTATGTCTTTAAGGTGAAGGCGATGAATGCCTATGGTATTTGGAGCGATGTGTCTTCCTATAAAATAAGGATATTGCCCCCTTTTTGGCTAAGTTATGAGGCGGGGCTGGCCTTTTTGGCCTTGGTACTTTTGTTAGTTTACCTGGGAAGGCGCCAGGTAAAGGCCAGAATTGCGCTAAGGAACCAACTGTTGATGGAGAAGTTAAAAAGAGAGCACGATGAAAAGTTGAACGAGGAAAAACTACGCTTTTTCACAAACATTTCCCACGAACTAAGAACCCCTCTGACACTTATACTGGGGCCTGCGAAGCAGTTAATGGAAAAAGGTTTTGAGACGGGGAATCTGTTCCATCAAAGCAAATCCAATCTAATCCTGCGTAATGCCGAAAGACTTCTAAATTTAGTAAACCAAGTATTGGATTTTAGAAGGGCCCAGTCTGGGGAATTAAGATTAAAGGTTACCAAAACCCAGATCCTGGACTACACCAAAAGTACATTTCGTTCTTTTGTAGAACTGGCCCACGACAAAAGAATTCATTATGGCATCATCTGCGAAAACGAGACCCTAACAGGGTATATAGATCGGGACAAATATGATAAGATCCTTTATAACCTACTGTCAAATGCCCTGAAGTTTACGCATAAATATGGCCATGTGGATTTATTTATTGGTCAGGAAATCGAGGATGGTAAAACACGATTGATCGTTGAGGTCAATGATGACGGTATCGGTATTCCCGTAAAAAGTCAGCAAAAAATCTTCTCACGCTTTTATCAGGCGGCCAATAGCAAGGAGAACAACACAGGATCGGGCATTGGCCTTTCCCTGGTACAGGCCTTGGTGAGGCTTCACAAGGGCACAATAAAAGTAGAGAGCGAGCCA
The DNA here is from genome assembly GCA_039819225.1 of Bacteroidota bacterium. GTDB lineage: Bacteria > Bacteroidota > Bacteroidia > Flavobacteriales > Flavobacteriaceae > Ulvibacterium. The sequence goes on from JBCBSN010000117.1 coordinate 10,631, forward strand.
GGACAGGGCAGCTCATTTACCGTGAAGCTGCCAATAGCAAGAGAATCCTATAGGGAAGATGAAGTATTTGAACTTGGGCAAAATAAGCCCGTAGGCGTATCGCTCCAAAGGATTGATTCAAAAGCATTAATGAGAGGTGCCCATTTAAAGGAGCGGATCTTGATCATAGAAGACAATGCGGAACTAAGAAGCTATTTGGTAAACTATTTTTCCAATACCTATAAGGTTTTCGAGGCGGAAGAAGGTGGCAAGGGGCTACAGATTTGCCAACAGGTAAAGCCTTCGGTCTGTGTTGTGGACGTAATGATGCCGGTGATGGATGGGCTTGAATTTTGCAAAAAATTAAAAACTGATACCAACATTAGCCATATTCCCATAATCCTGTTGACCGCACTTTCCGATAATGACGATAAAATACGAGGCTATGATTCGGGGGCGGACGGTTATTTGGTAAAACCCTTTGATCCAAGTCTGCTCAAAACGCGAATAGACAATATTATAAGGTCGCGCAAAGATTTAAAAGTAAAGTTTTCCGGTGAAATTGAAAGTAAGGCAACTTTGCTGACCCACTCTCCGGCAGATGAGGATTTCATGGAGAAGATTACACACCTAATTCAAAAAAACCTAAGTAATACTGAACTAAATACGAGTCTGCTCTGTTCAGAACTGGGTATGAGTTCTTCAAAACTATACCGGAAAATAAAGGAGTTGACCGATCTGGCACCCAACGAGTTCATCCGTACCATGCGCCTTAAGGAATCCGCCGTTTTGCTAAAGACCAAAAAGTACAATGTTTCCGAGGTAACGGATTTTATCGGGTTTAACGATCCCTATTATTTTAGCCGTTGCTTTAAAAAACAATTTGGCTACCCGCCAAGCCAGCTTATAAAATAAGGTGGTCTACACTTTTTGGCCGAATTCGTATTCTCAATAAAAAGGCCCGCTTTTGGCAAGACCAGATCTATAGGACAAAGAGCGGGAAAAATCCAAAAAATGGCAAGAAGTCACACGAACGAAAATTTGTCGTGCACCCATCGGCATGTTACAAATTTTTGTCTCTCTGAAACTGCTTAGATCCAAAAAATTATCCTCTTGTCTGAAAACCGGTTCTTACAGATTTCCTGCTCTTTAAATAATTGAAAATCAATTTATCTAGGTGCTGTTCTCTATAAGCGTAGCGGTCTTCGGTCTAACTTTCGGATAGTTAGGATAGATCGAGTTTTATATGTTGAATTGGCATGGCTCACCTTTCACCCAAAAACTACCTGTATAACGTAAAGTGCCCTACAAATTCCCTTTGGTCGCTTTCGCCGTTCAACTTTATAATGTACCAGTAATCGCCTGAGGGAAGCTGGCTGTTTTGGTAGAAACCGTCCCAACCGTCCTGGTTATTCTTGAAACGGTATATTGTTCTTCCATAACGATCGAAGACTTTGATAAAGATGTCCGGGTATTGCTCTATATGCTTTGGTCCCCAAAGATCGTTCTTGCCATCGCCGTCCGGTGTAAAGAAATTGGGGATTTCGATATCTATGAATTCCATAAAGATACTTTCCGTAATGGCGCATCCATTGGCATCGGTTACCGTAACCTCATAGGTGGCCGTTTCCGTAATGTTGAACACGTTGTCGGAGGTTTCGTTTCCATCCTCCAGACGGTAACTATACGGTTCGGCACCGCCTTGGGCAACGGCCGTGATATGGTTCAACGAACGCTCTTCCAAAATGAGTTGCAAGGGCTCGAATGCCTGAATCTCAAAGTCAAAGGTTGCGTCACAGCCGCCCGCGCCATGGACCACATAAATAAAGTGCCCGCCCTCGGGAATGTCGCTAAAGGTACCATCGAGTACCATTTCGGCCGGATCGGTAGTGTCAAGTCCGTAGAGGATGTTTTCCGTTACCGTAGGATCCTCGAACACTACACTTACCGTGTTGTTCGCTACCCCGGAGGTGTCGCAACCATAGGCTACCGCTACTTCCCCGGAAAGATTGGCCCCGGCCCCTATTTCGTATACCTCTATTTTTTCACAGCCATTGGCATCTTGGACATATACAATGTAGCTTCCACTGGTTAGACCCTCATATTCCGTTTTTCCTTCGATAAAATTTTCCTTGTCATTAAGACTGGTAGAATAGGGTGCCGTACCTCCTTCGATCGAGATAGAAAGGGTTCCGTCCCCGGCATCGAGACATATCTCATCGGTTCCTGTAACCGCTAGGGTGATCTCGTCCGGTTCGGTGATGCTGAATTGGATAAATTCAAAACAGCCATTGGCGTCTTGTACGATGACCTCATAGTCCCCGGGATCCAGTTCGTCAAAGCCGTTTTGGTCATCAAATTTGCTTAGATTGGGCGAAATGGCATACTGGTAGTCGCCCGTACCGCCTTCAACATCAAATTGAATGCTGCCATCGTTCTCACCCCTACAACTTACGTCAACTACGTCATAGTTCACCACCAAGGGCTCGGGTTGCTCAATGGGGATTTCCTGGGAGACCGTTTCGCAATCCGCGCTCTGCACCCTTACATAGTAGGAGCCCGCCCCCAAATCAGAAAAC
>JBCBSN010000118.1:0-13159 GCA_039819225.1 Bacteroidota bacterium
ATTTTAAAAAACGGACCCAAAAATCCTTTGTCCAATATTTGAATGAAATACGGATTGGTCATGCATGCAAATTACTTATCGAGGGGAAACTACAGATTACGACTATCTGCTACCATTCCGGGTTTAATACGCTAACCAATTTTAACAGGCAGTTTAAGGCTTTTATGGGCATGACACCTACAGCATTTATGGAGCAATACCGGGTTAAGATGCAATTGGAAACGGTTTGACCGCCCTATAACCTTTTTAGGTTAATCCTTTAGACTTCGCCAAAAGGGGAATAGGTTAAGATAATGCCATATAAGGGTAATTCTTAAGGAAGTCCGTTTGGCCAATTCCCTTAGCTTTGAGTACCCCTGAAAGACAAGTCCTAAACCTACTCACCTTGCTGTAAAGCCCGTTTTTATGACTCTAAAATGACATCCCTTTTAATTCTTGCCTTCACCATCCTGTTATTGATAGTAGCGGTTACCGTACTCAAAATACATCCCATCGCCGTTCTACTCATTGCCGGCCTATTGCTTGGTCTAGCCACCGGGGGTTCTGTTGAAAGTGTCACCGAAAGTTTGTTAAGCGGGTTTGGCAATACCCTAAAATGGATAGGTCTTGTTATTCTATTCGGAACGTTGTTGGGGGAGATTCTTGCAGAAACCGGTGGTGCGGATATCATTGCGGACAGTGTTATTCAACTTTTTGGAATTAACCGTTTACCTTTAGGTATGGCCGTAATAGGGCTTCTCGTTGGAATACCGGTCTTTATGGATGTGGCCTATCTGACCTTGCTTCCAACTATGGCTGCTTTGTCCAGAAAGTCCGGCCAATCCATATTGGTGCTCGGCCTTTGCCTTGCCATAAGCCTTACCGTTGCACATGCGCTTATACCCCCTACTCCGGGTCCTTTGGCGGTAACCGCCTTATTGGAAATAAATATTGGGGAAATTATACCCTTAAATATAGTGGTAGCTTTAGTGGCAATTACCGGAGGGCTCCTTTGGATAATGATAAATTCAAGTAAATTTGATTTACCCTCCTTAGGAGACCAAGGCAAATCCACATCCAAAAGCCAGCAACTGCGAGGTTTTAAAAGAATATTGCCTTTTGCCGCCCTATTGGTGCCTTTGTTGTTAATGTCCTTGGGCTCCCTTCTACCTTGGAAAAATCCGTTGATCGATTTCATCAAAAATCCTGTTTGGGCTTTAATGATCGGGGTTTGCCTTGTTCTCCCCCTGATCGGTAAAAAAGGGTTTTCCAAACGTTTGGACAAGTTCTTTCAAATGGCCGGGGCCAAATCAGCTATTGTAATTCTCATTACGGGAGCAGGAGGAGCCTTTGGACAGGTAATCAAGGATACCGAAATTGTGAACGGTCTTTTTTCGGAAATGGGGCCAACAAGTCTATCATCCTGGGGTATAGCTATCCCATTTCTATTAAGTTTCCTTTTTACCTCTGTAACCGGTTCTATAACCGTATCGCTTATTACCTCTGCCTCCATAATGGCTCCTTTGGTTACCAATGGCACAATGGATCCGGCATTGACCTCGGCCGCCATCGGTGCCGGTTCTTTAGGGATAATCCATGTGAACAGCAGTTTTTTCTGGCTATTTAAAGAAGTGCACGATGTACCCGTATCAAAATTGCTCAAATCCTTTAGTATCCTGTCCGCAATTGTGGCCCTAAGTGGCGGTGGCCTTGTATTCCTACTATATTATCTTACTAAGGCCAATTAACAAAATCCATAATGATCGTTATTCGGCCAAAAATCATAATGGTAGGCCTTTTGACCTGTCCCTTATCTTAAATACCCCACATCTAATTCTAAAACTTCACCAAAAACCCTTATCAACGCCCACATTTGGAGATTACACTTGATGGTTAATCTATCTTTATTTTTTTATCCATATGAACGTATCCTGAGTTCTATTTCCCATTTGGGTTAATATAATGCAGCATTCAGATAAAATGCGGTAGCGTAATCGGTTCTTCCTATCGTTTATTTGTAGAAACCTTTTTAATATGGGAATTACGTTTCTCCCATTCTTCTTGGTGCTTTTGGCAAGTTTCTTTCAAGGAACCTTTGGATTGGGCATGAAATATATGGCACCCCTAAAATGGGAAGCCTGGTGGCTCCTCCATGCTCTAACGGCCATGATTCTATTACCAATGGTCTGGGCAATTTTAGTTATCCCTAATTTGTTCGGAGTTATTTGGGATACCGAAAATCACGTCTTGGTCTTAGCCGCCTCTTATGGGTTTTTGTGGGGTATAGGCGGTATTCTTTTTGGTATTAGCGTGGAAAAGACCGGAATATCCATCACTTATGGTATTGTAATGGGCCTTGCAGCCTCTTTAGGCTCAATTATACCGCTTTTTCAAATCGACGGTGCGTTATCGCAACCTTCATTTCCCATAGTGCTTTTGGGTATAACGCTTTTATTGGTAGGTGTAGCCATTACGGCTGTGGCCGGGGTAAAAAGAGATAGGCTTAGGACAGCGGGGCCGTCCCTAAACAAAAGCATAAAAACAGGTGTGCTGATCGCTATGTCGTCCGGCATCCTTTCAGCATTCCTTAACGTGGGGTTTTCAAATGCCGCACCTGTAGCTAAGGTTGCGGTAGATCAATACGGGGCAAGTACACAAAGCGCCAGTTTGGCCTCATGGGTAGTAGTTCTTTTGGGAGCTTTTGCCATGAACGGGGGTTACGCCCTTGTTCGTCTTTTTAAAAACAATTCCTGGGGTTCCTATACCTCGCCCCAAAGTGGAAAAGCCCATTTATGGGCCATTGTTTCGGGAATCTTTTGGTTTGCCGCCTTAGGGGTATATGGCCAAGGTGCGGCTCTTATGGGAGACCTTGGGCCGGTAATAGGATGGCCTATATTATTGGGGCTTTCGTTAATCATCGGCAATATTTGGGCCTACCGCTCCGGGGAATGGAAGAATGCAGAAAAGCCATTCAGAATACTATTGGCAGGTTTGGCCGTACTACTATTTGCAATTTGTATCTTGGGATATGCAAAATATTGATCAGGTCAGCCGCCCGCAAGTAAGAGTGAGGGACTTATATCCTTGTAAGTGAACGCAATATGAATACCAGAATAGCCAAAATAGAACCTTTCATTATTGTTCACAAGTTGGAGACCCCTTTCTATTTCTCCCAATGGGAATATGACTGCCGAAAAATCTGCATTGTCAAGATTACCCTCGAGGATGGTAGATATGGTTGGGGCGAAGGCTACGGCCCGGCCAATGTAATCAAATCCGGTATAACATTTTTTACACCCTTTCTTTTGGGCAAGGATGCCTTGGGTCATGAGATCCTTTGGCAAGAAATGTATCGTCGCTCATTGGACTATGCTAGGAGTGGCACCTTGCAAGCGGCTATCAGTGCTATTGACGTGGCGCTCTGGGATCTTAAGGGAAAGATATGGGAACAACCTGTTTCCATGCTACTGGGAGGAATCAAAAATCCATTGATCCAACCGTATGCAACAGGACTTTATTTTACCCGTGCGGACAATCTAGAGGAAAAATTAGTGGAGGAAGCACTACTCTACAAATCCCAAGGGTTTAAAGCCACCAAAATGAAGGTTGGCCTATGCATATCCGATGATATAAAGTACATCTCCGCCATACGAAGAGCCATAGGTCCCGATATGAAGCTCATGATCGATGCCAATCATGCCTATAGTTATAAGGAGGCCATGGAGCTTGCCAAAAAAGTGGAGAAGTATGATATTTCGTGGTTTGAGGAACCCGTCTCGCCAGAGGATTACCAAGGCTATAAACGTCTTCGCGAAAACACTACTATTCCCATTGCCGGTGGGGAATGTGAATATCTGAAGTATGGTTTTAGACGTTTGCTGGAAAATGAATGTGTAGACATTGCCCAGCCGGATATCTGTGCTACCGGAGGCCTCACGGAGGTCAAACGAATATCGGCTCTGGCACAGGCTTATAACAAGGATGTTGTTCCGCATACCTGGGGTACATGGATCGCCATTAGTGCCGCCGTACATTTTGTCGGGAATTTGGATAAAAATCCTGGAAGGATGTATGATGAAATGCCCACCATGGAACTGGATCGTACCGAAAATGCCTTGAGGGATCAAGTGACCAAAAGTAGTGTTATCCTTGAAAACGGCATCCTACAGGTTCCCGAAACCCCGGGCTTGGGAGTAGAAGTGGATCATGAGGCCCTAGCAAAATATTTGGAGCAAGAGACCGATCCTTCAGGAATTGGGATAAGCACCTAACGAAATGAAAATCAGCTTTATAATCGATAAAAGATGAATACGGCACCAAATACCTCCGCTGAGGTCAACATTGGGGATAAAATAGATTTTGGATATCGCAAGCTATACATTGGAGGCAGGTTGATAGATGCAAAATCGGGAAAAAGACAGGCCGTCATTTGTCCGGCCAATGACAAGGCTATTGCCGAAATTGCGTGGGCAGGAAAGGAAGATGCTCTTTTGGCCTTGGAAGCTGCCAAAAAAGGGTTTTTATATTGGTCCAAACTCTCTTTGGCAAAACGTACGGAATGGATGTCCAAATTGCGTTCCGCAGTCTTGGAAAAGGAATATGAACTGCGTGTGGCCATGGTCTATGAAATGGGCAAGACCTTTGCCGGGGCTTGGGAGGATATAGAAGGGGTCATCAATGGTCTAGAGTGGTATCCTTCGGCAATGAAAAACATGCGGGACGAACAGATTCCCGATTATGAGAATACCCATACCCATAAAATGGTACATCAACCGGCCGGGGTGGCCGTGGCCTACTTGGCCTGGAATTTTCCCTTGCTCAATGTAGGTTTTAAAATGGGGCCGGCCTTGGCCAGCGGATGTTCTTTGATCATTAAACCTTCCACGGAATCCCCCTTGTCCGCATATCTCATAGGGGAGATTTTACATGAAATAGATTTTCCCAAAGGGGTGGTAAACATCCTGTGTGGCCCTAGCAGCGAAGTGGCCACCACTATGACCACTAGCAAAATTCCTGCTGTTTTAACCATGATAGGGTCTACGGCAACAGGCCAGAGAGTCATCGCCGAAAGTACCACATCCATCAAAAAGTTGGGTATGGAATTGGGGGGTAACGCTCCTTTCATCATATTTGAAGATGCCGATTTCGAGACCGCCCTGGACTTAGGTATTGCCCTTAAATTTGGAAATACGGGCCAGGTATGCGTGGCAGCCAACCGAATTTTCGTTCATCAAAGTATCTACGATAAATTTTTAGCCGCTTATATCGATAAAGTATCACAATTGAAGTTGGGCCATGGGCTTGGGGAAGAATATGATATGGGGCCTTTGGTCTCCAAAAGGGACCGGGACCGTATGTTTGATCTGATCGATGATGCCCTGGACAAAGGCGCCCAACTGGAATATGGTGGAAAAATCCCCAAAGGAATGGAGAAGGGGAATTGGATTGAACCCACCGTCCTTTCCAGAGTGACATCCCGGATGGATGTTTTTCAAAAAGAAACTTTTGGACCAATAGCCGCCCTTATGCCGTTTGCGAACGATGATGAAGTCCTAGAATTGGCCAATGATACGGAATATGGCCTGGCATCCTATATCTTTACCAATAATCACCGACGCATTGAGCGGTTCACCAAAGAGCTTCAATTCGGGGAAATTCAGGTAAATGGTGTCAAATATTCCATATACCTGCCCCATGGCGGTATCAAGAATAGTGGTTTGGGCCACGATTGTTCCCACCTGGCTCTTGACGATTATTTGGTAAAAAAGCGGATTTCGATGGCATTATAGTTTTTGGACATAATCCTACCCTCAAAAAAATAGAAGTAAATGCAACCTATTGCACAACGGGCCATGTCTCCCGACCTTATCCAGAAAATAGATGATGCCGGCATTATAGCCGTATTGATCATTGACGAGCTAAGTCACGCAGTACCCTTGGCAAGGGCACTCATGGCCGGTGGAGTGGATACAATAGAACTTACATTGCGGACCCCAGTTGCCATAGAAGCGGCAAAGGCTATCAAAAAGGAAGTCCCGGAAATGATTTTGGGCTTCGGCACTATATTGACCATAGATCAGGTAAAGGCCATTGTGGATGTGGGGGCGGATTTTGCCGTATCCCCTGGATGCAATCCAAGAATTATTGCCGAGGCACATAAGCATAAACTATCGTTTGCCCCGGGAATAATGACCCCAACGGATATCGAAATGGCAGTGGAGCAAGGATGTCGAATCCTAAAATTTTTCCCGGCGGAAACATCGGGCGGTATACAACATTTGGAAAGCATGTCCGCTCCCTATAATTATCTTGGACTCAAGTTTATTCCACTGGGCGGATGCAATATAAACAATGCACCATCATACCTGCAATCCAATCTAATTAGCGCTATTGGCGGTACCTGGGTGGCGAAAAGACCCTTGATCCAATCCGGGAATTGGGAAGCAATTACCAAAAATGCCACGGAAATAAGGGCATTGATAAAACAAATAAGAAACATGACCTAAAAAGCCGGGATTCAAAAAAGTAATGGAAATGAAAAAAGTAGTGACCTTTGGGGAGATTATGGGACGTTTGGCATCACCAGCCAATTTAAGACTGCGCCAAACGCGATCATTGGACGTCACCTATGCCGGGGCAGAGGCAAGTGTGGCCGCATCTATCTGCAATTTTGGGGGTACCGCACGCTATGTAACCGCCCTGCCAAAGCATTCACTGGCCGAGGCCACCATGGACTCCATAAGGGCGGTAGGCATTGATACGAATTATATCCTACGGACGGATACGGGACGCTTGGGGCTCTATTTTTTGGAAACGGGGGCCAATCAACGTCCAAGCAACGTCATCTATGATCGTGCCGATTCGGCCATTGCCATAACCCCCGCGGACCAATACGATTGGAAGAACATATTCAAGGATGCACAATGGCTGCATTTAAGCGGTATTACCCCAGCCCTGTCCGAAAATGCTTCGGAGGCCACTTTGATCGCCGCTCAAAAGGCCAAGCGGGCAGGGGCATCCGTTTCCATTGACCTAAATTTCAGGGGCAAGCTCTGGAAATGGGATCCTTCAAAATCGGCACGTGAACTCGCCCAGTACACCATGCGGAAGATTTTGCCTTTTATTGATGTGGTCATTGGCAATGAGGAGGATTGCCATGATGTTTTGGGCATCAGGGCTGGGGATACGGATGTGCACTCGGGAAAACTGGATACCTCCAGATATCCGGATGTGGCGCGGCAAGTTGTACAACAGTTCCCCAATGTGGGCAAGGTGGCCATCACTTTGCGCGAAAGTCTATCGGCCTCCCATAACAATTGGGGAGCCATGTTGTATGATTCAAAATCCGATACCCCTTTTTTTGCGCCTCTAGACGATCAGGGTCATTATAGTCCCTACCAGATAAAGAATATTGTAGACAGGGTCGGGGGTGGGGACTCCTTTGCCGGCGGATTGATCTTTGCCTTGACTACCCCTGATTTAAGCAGTCCGGAAATCGCCGTCAAATATGCCGTGGCCGCCTCATGCCTAAAGCACTCCATTAAGGGTGACTTTAATTTTTCCACGCGTTCGGAAGTAGAATCGCTTATGCACGGGTCCGGATCTGGAAGGGTTGTACGATAGTGGTATTTCAAAGTAAAACGGTATGCTATAAACACCGAACGGAATGCATCGGGGCGTTGCTGCACATTGAAGTCATCTTGAGTTCAATTAATAAAAAATCAATTATGAATAGGATAGTATTCTTATTGGCTTTTTTTTGGGCCATTCACGTGAACGCACAGGAAAGGCCCAACATAGTTCTCTTATTTTCGGATGATGCCGGTTATGCCGATTTCGGTTTTCAGGGCAGTAAAATTATGAAAACCCCGAATTTGGATAAATTGGCCGAACAGGGAGTTCGTTTTTCCCAGGGTTATGTCACCGATCCTACCTGTGGACCCTCACGTGCCGGATTGATTACCGGAAAGTATCAACAACGTTTTGGATTTGAGGAAAATAACGTTCCTGGATTTATGAGTGCGGTATCCGCAAAGGACGATACCGAAATGGGATTGCCCATGAGCGAGAAAACCATGGCCGACTATCTGAAGGAACAAGGCTATGCCACCGCTTTTTACGGGAAATGGCATTTGGGAGGTGCCGATAGGTTTCATCCTACCAAAAGAGGTTTTGACGAATTTTACGGTTTCCGGGGCGGGGCCCGAAGTTACTTTCCCTATTCCAATCTGCCGGAACAAAAGATGGATTGGATGGAGCGAGGGTTTGGCAATTACCAGGAACCGCAGAAGTATCTAACGGATGCCCTGGCCAAAGAGGCCGCAGATTTTATGGAACGCCAGCACAAACAAGGGAAGCCCTTTTTTGCATTTTTATCCTTTAACGCCGTCCACACCCCCATGGATGCCTTGGAAAATGATCTTAAAGCGTTTCCGGGACTTAAGGGTACACGAAAAATAGGCGCTGCCATGACCTTAGCCTTGGATAGGGCCTGCGGAAGAGTATTGGATAAACTCAAGGAATTGGGCATTGAAAAGAATACTCTGGTGGTGTTTGCCAATGACAACGGAGGACCAACTGATCGTAACGCCGCCGTAAACTATCCCCTAAGCGGCACCAAATCCAGTCATTTGGAGGGTGGCATCCGTGTGCCGTTTGTAATGAAGTGGCCAGAAAGAATAAAACCTGGTACCAGCTATGATTTCCCCATAAGCACAATGGATTTATTACCCACTTTTTATGCCTCCACAGGAGGCGAGGTTTCTAAAATTATGGATTTGGACGGGGTAAATCTTTTACCCTTTATTGATGGAACAAAAACCAAAAGACCCCATGAAATGCTATTTTGGAGAAAAGATGCCCGTGGAGTCATCCGAAAGGGCGATTGGAAATTGATACGTTATCCCGATCGGCCCGCGGAGCTTTACCATATTCCAAAAGACCCTTCCGAAAACAAAAATCTCGCCATTGAAAATCCCGAAAGGGTAAAGAAAATGTTCAAGGAACTCTTTACTTGGGAACTTACTTTGGAACGGCCCCGTTGGATGCTCAAGAAAAAATACGAACAGGTGGACATAGACAGGATGGATGCCTACCGGGACCAATCAAAATATTTATACGGGGATCCAGAAAACTAAATTCCTTGGATTCACCAAAATCGGTACAACGGGCTTTTATTTTTTTTGGAGTTCATGAATCTTCAATGACAGTTTCGTTGGACGAAAAACCAATCCATTTTCGTTGGCCCATTTCCAAATAAGAATGGATATAATTATTGTCCCGGCCATCATTATCTAATCTAAAGCATACCAATATAGCTGTGCTAAACCAAACCTTTATTGGCAACTTAAAAACACCTCCTTTGAATAGGTATTCAAGGGGTTAAAATAGTGCTATTGTTAGGTAAAAACTATCCTTCAAATCCGGCATAGTTTTGTTTTCTTGCGATACACATTCCAAGTATTCAAAAGATGAAAAAAATAATCATTGCACTTCTAGGAAGTCTTGTCGTCCTAACTTCCTGCAAGGAAAATGGCGAGAAGGAAATCGCGGTAAGGGAAAAAGGGGATCGTGTACTAGACACCAATGCCGGAATCATAAATAACACCAACAGTCCGCATACCAACTTAAAAAGCATCGATATCGGCGACTGCCGATGGACCAAAGGGTTCTGGGCCGATAAATGGAAGCTGGCCGAGGAAGTCATGATACCCTATATGGGCACACTTTTAAAAGGCGACATCGGCCATGGGTACAATAACTTTAAGATTGCGGCCGGTTTAAAAGAAGGGGAACATAAAGGCTTTTGGTGGCATGATGGTGATTTTTACAAATGGATGGAAGCCAACCTTTACCTTTATGGGGTCAATAAGAACGAAACGATTATCCAGGAATTGGATGAAATCATTAAGGTCATAACAAAAGCGCAACAACAAGATGGCTACTTATCCACCCCTATAATTATAAGGAACGATCTGGATGCTTTTACCAACAGAAAATACCATGAACTTTATAACAGTGGCCATCTTCTAACGGCCGCCTGTATTCATCATAGGGTTACGGGTAAAACCAACTTTTTGGATATTGCCATTAAACATGCGGACTATCTGTATGAACTATTTGTGCCCATTACCCATTCTCTAAAACGATTTGGCTTTAACCAGACCCAGATCATGGGTTTGGTAGAACTCTACCGGACCACAAAAGACGTGCGTTATCTAGAACTCGCGGAACAGTTTATTAATCTTCGCGGAACCTATAAAATTGAGGAAGACTCCTTTACCAAAGGCTATCCCATTGGCGATATGGTACAAGAAAGGGTTCCCTTGCGCCAGGAGACCGAAGCTGTTGGACACGCTGTATTGGCCCTTTATTTCTATGCTGGTGCCGCCGATGTATATGCGGAAACAGGAGAAAAGGAATTGATCGATGCCCTAGATAGGCTATGGGAAAATGTAACCCATAAGAAAATGTACGTTACCGGAGCTGTGGGTCAGACCCATTATGGAAGATCTTCCCGTAAGGATAAAATTGAGGAGGGCTTTTTAAACGAATATATGATGCCCAACCTAACGGCATATAACGAAACGTGCGCCAACATCTGCAACTCCATGTTCAATTACCGTATGTTAACACTTAGCGGCGATTCCAAACATGGGGATATTATGGAACTGGTACTTCATAACAGTGGTCTTTCCGGTATCGGTCTGGAAGGGAAGGATTATTATTATTCCAACCCCCTTCGCAAGATCAATGGAGCCTTGGATTATGAAAAGATGAATGTGGAGTTTCCGGAACGCCAGCCCTATCTCGAGTGTTTTTGTTGTCCCCCAAATCTGGTAAGGACCATAGCCAAATCCCCTGGATGGGCCTACAGCAAATCCAAAAATGGCATCGCGGTGAACCTCTATGGGGGAAACCAATTGGAAACCAAATTATTGGACGGTTCCGTACTGAAGCTAAAACAGGAAAGTGAATACCCTTGGGACGGAAAGGTGAAAATCACCATACAAGAATGTAAAAACGAGCCTTTTGAAGTGCTTTTGCGAATTCCGGCCTGGGCCGTGGGAAGTACACTAGAGGTGAATGGCCAAACCGTTGAAAATGTGGTAGCAGGCCAGTTTTCTAGAATTGAACGCCCTTGGCAAACCGGCGATAACATTTCCCTACATATGCCCATGGACATCGTATACGTAGAGGGCCATCCCAGGATAGAGGAAGTACGTAACCAAGTGGCGGTAAAAAGAGGGCCCGTAGTATATTGCGTTGAATCCGCCGATATTCCGGAAAAGGCCAACATATATGATGTCTATATATCGGCCGGTAATGAGTTAAAAGCGAAGTATCGACCTGATTATTTGGGAGGAGTTACCACCATAGATGGCACATTATTACTAAGACAAGATGAGGCCAAAGGCATGTATACCGAGGTGGGGCGAACATCATTTGAATCCCACACCACACAACTGATTCCCTATTTTGCCTGGAGCAATCGCGGGGAGGGGGAAATGACGGTTTTTATGCCTGTTATCTGGAACTGATAAGAACTGCGCCATGAACTCATTTAAACGCTCAGATCTAAGATAGGAATACGTGATTTTTTATTTACGGTATCGCCATAACACCTTAAATAACTATTTAACAGCTATGGGAATTCAACGTGTAGCACTCGGATTGGTCATAGCCCTACTAGGCTGCAAAGAAGACAAAGTTGTTGATGAAGCAACATGTAAAAAACCGAATATCCTTTTTATTGCCGTTGATGATTTACGACCGGAATTGGGGGCCTATGGTTCCGAGGTGGCCATCACCCCAAATATGGATAAGCTAGCCGGCCAAGGACTTTTGTTTGAAAGGGCCTATTGTCAGCAGGCCATTTGCAGTCCCTCCAGGGCAAGTTTAATGACCGGGGCCCGGCCCGAAAGCATTGGTGTTTTTGAGAATTACACCTATTTCCGCGATAAAAATCCCGATATTATTACCTTACCCCAACACTTTAAGAACAACGGTTATGAAACGGTCTATGCGGGAAAGATCTATCACGGAAAACTTACGGACACCACCTTATCCTGGAGTCGCAAACCCGCTGTGGAAAAGGTCAAATATCCAAGACCGGACTATCCCGGAGCCTATGCGCTTAAGAAAAACCAAGATATCTATTTAAGGAACCAAGCGTCTATCCGTGTCAAGTACAATAGTATTGAGCATTATGCCTTGGGCCGAGGACCCGCCTATGAAATGGCAGATGTAGAAGACCATGAATACATTGATGGATATCATACCGAGCTAGCTATCGCCACAATGAAGGATATGCTTGAGTCTGACGATAAACCTTTCTTCCTGGGTTTGGGATTTCGCCTTCCGCATTTGGATTGGAATGCCCCTAAAAAATATTGGGACTTATATAAAAGGGAAAAGATTCCTATGGCCAAACATGGGCAAGCTCCGGAAAAGGGAGCTGCCATGGGTTTACATGCCTCCTTTGAGTTACGCGTACGCCATGGTATTCCAAAAAGCGGCCCAATAGAGGGAGAATTAGCCCTGACCCTAAAGCATGCCTATTTGGCTTCCGTAAGTTATGTGGATGCCCAAATCGGAAAAATGATTTCGGCTCTGGAGGAAGCGGGACAACGTGAAAATACCATTATCATTTTATGGAGCGACCATGGATGGCATCTGGGCGATATGGGTGTTTGGGGAAAGGCTACCAATTATGAAATTGCCACGAGGGTACCCCTTGTGATATGGACACCGGATATGCCCGAGGACAGTCGTGGTAAAAGAACGGATGCGCTGGTAGAGCTTATAGACATATATCCTACCCTAACGGAGTTGGCAGGCTTGGAACTACCGGAACATTTGGAGGGTAAGAGTTTTGTGCCTTTACTAAATAACCCCGAACGGCAGTGGAAGAAAGCGGCTTTTAGTCAGTTCCCAAGTCCGGCCCTTCGGGAATGGGCGGCAAACCCTTTGACCGCTGAAATGCGAGAGACCTATTTTGGCCCTCTGATCGAAGAAGTTGAGCGTAGGATCATAGATCAACAAGGTGAAAAATGGAACCGAGATCTTTTTGAAAATCGATTAATGGGATATTCCATGCGCACGGAACGCTACCGCTTTATAGTCTGGACCGACCGTACCGACCCTGAAGCAATACCTATACATGTAGAATTATACGACC
>JBCBSN010000119.1:0-13082 GCA_039819225.1 Bacteroidota bacterium
CGTCCAATAGAACTTGGTATACCTCATTGGATATTTTGGTCGTTGGGCGGGCCTCCACATCATGCCCATGGGATTTTAGATAATCCACGGCCCTATCCAAAGAAATATTAAGCTCCCTGAGAACTTTGTTGAGCCTTATGTTTGCATTGTCTGCCATAAATACTGAGTACTATTCCGTAAATCGTTGCTAATATATAGCTAATCTTCTAATTCTTCCTTGAGTATGCGCACAACTTCATCAATGGTCTCCTCTTCCAGATCGGTTCTTTTTACCAAATCGTCCACATCCTGTTCCAGAACGCTTCTGGCAGTGTCCATTCCTATCTTCTTGAACTCCTCGATAATCCAACTATCGATCTCATCCGAAAACTCGGTCAGTTCCACATCTTCTTCCACACCTTCCCTGAACACATCGATCTCATATCCGGTGAGTTGGCCCGCCAAGCGGATGTTATGCCCCCCCCGGCCTATGGCCTTGGAAACTTCCTCTGGGCGTAAATATACCTGGGCCGTCATTTTTTCATCGTCCAATTTTACCGAAGTTACCCTCGCTGGACTTAAGGAGCGGGTAACCATTAATTGGGGGTTGTTGGTCCAATTGATCACGTCTATGTTTTCATTGCCCAGTTCCCGGACGATACCATGTATCCGAGAACCCTTCATCCCGACGCATGCCCCCACGGGATCTATACGGTCATCATAGGAATCTACGGCAACCTTGGCCTTTTCCCCCGGAATCCTTACCGCCTTTTTAATGGTGATAAGGCCATCAAAAACCTCGGGGATCTCTTGAAAGAACAATTGCTCCAAAAACCTGGGCGAGCTACGTGACATAATAATGGTGGGTTTGCTGCCCTTTAGTTCCACACTCTCGATAATACCACGGACATTATCGCCCTTTCGGAAAAAATCCGAGGGAATCTGGCGATCCTTGGGCAAAATAATCTCGTTCCCCTCATCGTCTAGAAGGATAATGGCCTTATGCCGAATATGGTGTACCTCTGCCGTATAGATCTCCCCTTCCAAGTCCTTGAACTGCTTGTAAATGGTGGTATTGTCATGCTCATGTATCTTGGAAATCAGGTTTTGGCGCAGTGCCAAAATGGCCCTTCTTCCCAAATCGATCAATTTCACTTCTTCGGAAACATCCTCGCCCACTTCAAAATCAGGTTCAATTTTCTGGGCCTCGGTAAGGGAAATCTCCTCATTGGGATCCTCTACCTCCCCATCTTCCACAACTATCCTGTTTCTCCAGATTTCCAAATCGCCTTTATCGGGATTGATGATAATGTCAAAGTTTTCATCGGAACCGAACTTCTTCTTTAAGGCATTTCGAAACACATCTTCCAAAATGGCCATTAAGGTTACCCTATCAATGAATTTATCGTCTTTAAACTCTGAAAAAGATTCTATCAGCGCAATGTTTTCCATTTTTGACTACACTTAAAATTTTAATATAACTTTTGCTTCCTTGATGTCCGAAAAATCGATCTCCTTTCTTTTCTGAACCGTTATTTTGCCCTTGCCTACAGGTTTGGGCTCCCGTGCCTTCCATTCCAGTGCTATGCCCTTTTCCAAGGCCTCCACAAGGTTGCCCTCGTAAACCCCTTCTTCGGTGGTCACCTTTAGTTTTCTGCCAATATTTTTGAAGTATTGTCTGGGCAATGCCATGGGCGCCGCTGCGCCCGCAGAGGTGACCTCCAAGGAAAAATCGGTTTCGTCCCTGTCCAAATTATGCTCCAGAGCCCGACTTATCCTCATACAATCCTGGAGTGACACGCCACTGTCCCCATCCAGAACAACCTTGACGGCATTATCCGCCCCGATTGAAAAATCAATCAGGAAAAGTGATTCCTCCTCTGCCATGGCGGCATCCAAAAGACCTTGAACCTTCTCCTTAAACACCTATTTACACCTTTTAAAGAAACCGTACCTGCCCTGGATAGCTTGGGCCATTTCTTCTCCTATATCCTTGAATCAACACCCTCAAAGAAAAGTCCTTGAAATAAAAAAGAGGACTTAAGTCCCCTCATGAATACGTATTATATCCTTTCAGTGCGGCAAATATACAACTTTTTTTGTCACACGGCAAAGCCTTTTATAATCTTGCCCCTTAACAAAGTTGCGCCATGTTTGCCCTACGGAAGTTGTCCAGGGCCACTTTTATATTATTCCCAAAAAAGAGAGCAACCCTATTACAAATTAATGCCCGTCCGATAAGAATTGAAAATTATATCCTACTTTAGACCATTGTACCAGAAAAACCACCACCCATGGACGTATTTTCCTCCTATAACCTCATCATAGAGGCCTCCGCAATCCTAATCCTATCCTTTATGTTCAACGGCATCGCAAAGCGAACCAATATCCCCTCCGTGCTTTTGTTGATCATATTAGGGGTTATACTACAATTTGTATTGAAGTACATGACTTCGGAAAAGGTAGATTTTTTCCCGGCATTGGAGGTCCTGGGCATCATCGGGCTTATCATGATCGTACTGGAAGCCGCCCTAGAACTGGAACTGAAACGTGAGAAACTTGTGCCCATCCTCAAATCCATGGCCATTGCCCTTGTTGGTCTAGTAGGATCCGCCTGGGTGGCGGCGGTGATCTTGCACCAGTTTGTGCCGGAGATGAGCATGCAGTCCGCCTGGCTCTATGCCACCCCGCTCTCCATCCTTTCCAGTGCCATTATTATTCCCAGCGTTAGTGGATTGAAGGAACACAAAAAGGAATTCCACATTTATGAAAGTACGTTCTCCGACATTATGGGCATTATGATGTTCTATTTTCTGGTCGGAGGATTAAACCCCGCGGAAGATGCAGGGGTAGGCGGGTTTGCCTTGAATATCCTCATTACCATTATTATTTCATTGGTAGCCAGTTATGCCATTATCCTCATATTCCAGCAAATAAAGAGCCAGGCCAAATTGTTCCTGCTCATTGCCGTGCTCCTCCTGCTTTACGCCATTGGCAAACAATTGCACCTTTCGTCCTTATTGATCATTCTTATCTTTGGATTGGTCATTGCCAATATGAAGCTCTTCTTTGCCGGCAAACTGGCCCATTTTTTAGAATATGAAAAGGCCCACCGCATTTATCACGAACTGCATATCGTTACCTTGGAAACCGCCTTTGTGGTACGTACTTTTTTCTTTGTCATCTTTGGGCTCACCATTGTTATCGCATCGCTTTTTAGCCTTAATGTGGCCATGATAAGCCTACTTATTATCCTATCCATTTACGTGATCCGCTTTGTCATCCTTCGCACTTTTTTGGGGAGCGACATCCTCCCTCAATTGTTCATAGCCCCTAGGGGATTAATTACCGTGCTCCTATTTTTTGCTATTCCTGCAGAAGCCCAGGTTACTACATTTGAGCCGGGAATACTGTTGTTCGTCATAATTGGGACAAGCTTGATAATGACCTGGGCCATGATTCGGGACAAACGGAAAATGAAGGCACTGGCCAAAGCTGCGGAACAGAAAAACATGGTTGCGGATACCGTAGCGGAAAATGTATCCTTGCAGGGCACATCATCCGGAACGGGCCAAATTGAAGAAGAAAAAGAATCTCCAAAGACCCCTTTGGACAACTCCCGGGAGAACCGTGATGAACCTAAGTAGTAAGGGCAAAAATAGGAAGGGAAACCCTAATCTGCCAAAAGGGAGGCGGTAGCGGTCCTGGATTTTATCTCTTCCGCGCCTTCCAGGCTGTCCACCTCACGCCGAAAGCGTAGGATCATCAGGGTATCCAATTGACGCTTTATACTGTCCTTCATGACCCGCCAATTTTGGGCGTTCATTCTCTTGTTGTATTCGGTAATCTTATCAAAACGGGAAAGATTGTACCTATTGGCCTTCCAGGCATGTGCCGTGCTCTTGCGGTGTTCCCTATCTTGAAGATAGATGCCTACGCAAAAACCGGCAATGACCAGTATAAGGATCAGTTTTAATTTTTTTACGGTCAATTTCATAATATCAGGGGATTAAGACCTTACTAAGAATACAAAAATACGCAATAAAAGAAGTATGCTCGGAAAAGATGTATAATTTGCTGGATTTGCTCGATAAACTGTACTTCAATACACCGTTCCGGGAGACCGACGACCCATACGAACGGTATTTTGAAAAATCTTTTTTAAGGAACAAAAATGCCCCCATAACCTTTGATCCCTGGGTGCAAGAACAGAACTGGGACAGGCCCTAAAGCTGGTACCGCACCTTAAAAACCAAAAACCGAGGTTGTACCGCATAGGCCGAGGTGCGGAAGAAAAAATCATTAAAACTGTCGTTGTTTATCACCTGGTTATTGGTAAGGTTGGTACCGTGAATGCCGTATTCCCATTTGCTGTCCTTTTTTTGATAGGTGAGACTGGCATTGAGAAAACCAAATTCGTTGCGCAGGGTATTGGCCTTGTCCCGATAGAAGTAATAATCATAATCCACTAGCAACACAAATCCCTTTAGAAAGGCGGCATCGAACTTCACAAAGGGGCGGTCGGTAAAAAAAGTGGATTCCGAGGCTCCTGTGATATAATCGTTCACAGTATACCGGTATCCCAATTCCAGATTGGGAGCCTTTACAAAACTAGACCCCACGGAGGCCGTGTAATTCTGGGTAAGGGATTTGGAATTCTCCGGTGCGCCATTGATGATATTGAACGTATTGGAATAGGCCAGGTTCGCGCGACCACTGACCTTTACCCTTCCAAAGGTACGTTGGTAATTGGCGCTACCGCTCAGGGTCTCGTCCGCTAAATCCGAGTTTATGGTGGTTCTGGCCTGATTGATGCTCTCTACCGATGTACTGGTCTTAAAGGCATCGATTCGTTTGCTATACCTAAGGTTGGCAAAAATGTTCTGTAAATTGAACATATTGAAATTGAAATAATTTAGGGACACATTGTGGTAAAGCGCACTTTCCAATGCACGGTTTCCCTGATAGATGGCATTGTAATTGCTAAAGACGTAGCCCTGTGCCAAGTTGGTAATGTCCGTAAAATTGCGTTGTACGGAGTAGTTGAACCGAAGGCTTTCCGAATCCTTAAATTGATAAATGGCGAACATGTGGGGGACTACGTTAGTCAGTTTATCCGACTCTGAAGTGCCCAACTGTTCGTTGGTCGCCGAATAGTTGTGTATGCTGGCTCCGGGATTCAAGGTCAACTTTCCTAAAATAAATCGATAGTGGATGCCCAAATAGGTATCGGAAAAATGATACCCTACACGATTGTTCAATGTCTCATCCGAAAAATCCAGTTCCGCACCGTTGTCCAAAATCTGGAAAATACGGGAGTCGAAATTTTGACTGGCCTGGGTAGTCCCCAAGGTAAAGTTTAAATTGCTCTTTGGGCCCAATATCCAAAAATAGTCCAGCTTGGCATCCACCCGATTGGTGAGCACTCTTTGCTGCTGGTTGGCATCAAATGCGCTTTGGTTCTCATCAAAGGGAATAAGGTCCTCAAAAGGTTGTACCGATCGGATCGCTTCGTAAAAAGGATCCTCGTCCGAATGGATATACTGCGTTTCCAAGGCAAAAATATGGTCTTCATCATGGGTATAATAAGCATTGGCGTTTTGGGTCAAATTCAGGGGTTTTTGCGCCTGTTGCTCTACAATTTCATCCGTGACATCAGCGATGGACAGGATATTGTCCGTTTGCCGCTCATCGGACAATTGGAGCACGGCCTCATAGGAAACCCGTAGCTTTTCCGAGGGTTCATAGGAGGCTTCCCATTTAACCAGCCCAATCTCCGTATCCTGGTCTATGTCCGTATCCGTTTGCTCCGTTTGTCCGGAACTAATGAACGTACGGGTGGCGTCGGTCTCCAAAAGGGTATTGTTCTTGGCATAAATGACAAAACCCCCTACCCGAAGGGCATCCGAAGGCTTGTAACTAAAGTTAAGGGCCCCAAAGGTGTTGTCGATAGAGCTGGCCCTATTATTCTGAAGCTGGGAAAGCGAAATAGTACTGTTCCCCGTGTTGAACTGGGTGCCATTATTGTTCCTCGTGGCCCCTCTGAGCCCTCCTGAAAAGTTACGGAAATCCCTTGGGGTATAGGGCAGTTCCCCTATATTATTGATATTGGAAAGGATGTTAATACTATACTTGGGACTGTAATAGAACAACCTGGGATTCACCACATAGCGTTCGTCCAGTCCCAGGCCCGCCTCCAGGTCGCCGAACCAAAATTTCTTTTTACCCTCCTTCAATTTAATGTTCAGGGCCACGTTATCCTGATTGTTGGTGACCCCCCGCAATTGGGACACTTCCGAAAAGTTCCGTAGCACCTCTACCTTATCCAGGGTATTGGCGGGTATGTTTTTTGAGGCCAACTTGGAATCCCCATCAAAAAAATCCTCCCCTTCCACCATCACCTTGCTTACCCGTTTGCCTTCCACCTCTATCTCCCCATCGTCATTGACCTCTATCCCCGGGAGCTTGTTAAGCACATCTGCCAACTTCCGCTCCGTTCCCGAAACAAAGCTATCCGTGTTGTACACTATGGTGTCCCCTTTTACGGTTATGGGTATTTCGTACACCACCTCTACCTCGTCCAGACTTTCCGCCTTTTCATACAGGATCACATCCAACCGAATGTCCTGATCCGTTGTCGTCACGGGAATTTCCCTGGGCGCAAAACCCAAATAACTTACAGTTACCTTATAATCGGCATTCTGTTTTACATTGATTTTAAAAAATCCTTCCCCATTGGTAATACCAAAGCCATCCAACCGTTGATCGGCCTGGTTTACGGCAACCACATTGGCCACTTCCAAAGGTACCGACAAGGAATCGGTGACAAACCCGCTTAGGGTCACCTTTTGGGCCACCAAAAGATTGAGGCCAAGAAAGAGAAAGATCGCTGTCGCGAAAAAAGAGCGTCTCATTAACTCCGTGGAATTCGTCCGCCGCTGCCCCCTCTGCGATTGCCATTTCGGAAACGTTGGGACATTTCCTCCATTTTTTCCGCCATGATCGCGTCATACTCCTTTTGGCCCACTACCTTTCCCTTGGTAGGTTCTTCCAGTTTTAGTTTCCCTTTGGGGTTCAATTCCAATTTGCTGCACAGAATAGCCGTACGGCCATCGTTTACCTCCAAGATCAGGCCGGGAAGCCCCCAGTACGGCCCTGGCCCCTGACTAATGGGAATCTCCGGAGTATACCAGGCCGTTATTACCTGGGTTTGGGGCTCTTCCATCCGGGCCGTAAGTATCCCCGTACGGGAAGAGTCCTTTTGAATACTGTCCCGGGGCGTTTCTCCCTGCCGGTCCCTTCCCCGTCGGAACATCCTTCTGAATCTATCGAACATAAGCGTATCCGGTTTCTTCTCCACGGTGGCCTTATAGCAAGTGTAATTGCCTATCTTCTTGGTTTCCGAACCCAATTGCCATTCCCAAACGGCCAGGCTATCCTTGATCAAAAAGTTTTTCCCGAACATTTCACGTTGGTTGCTATACCCTTGCTGCTGTATGTTTTTGTACAAACTACCGCCGCCCATAGATCCGGGCATTAGGCGAAAGCCCCGCCCTTGAGAATTGCCGGTTGGGGCGTCCAATTCCTCTTCCTGCTCATAGATGGATTGTATCCTATCAAAAGTCAGCGTATAGGTTCGGTTCATGGCCCTTTTTAAGTTTTCGCGGATACGCTGTTTGCGCTCTTCCGGAATGGGCCTACCATCCAAATCCGCGTTTATGGACGTTTTGGCCCGGTACGTGGCCACCCCTTTGAAATCTTGGGAAAAGGCGGAAGACATCATCAAAAAGACACCTATGAACACCCATACTGTTTTTTTCATTTTTGTAATCTTTAGTTTAACTGGAGTACTTTCCCTGCAAAGTTGACATTTACTATCCAATCCAAGCGTTAAGGTGTGTTAAGCAGTGTTAAGCCGTAGCGGGAACCCCACTTATTATTAATAGTTTTGACGTGTGAAGACCATAAAACATCAGGGATTGCTCTATCTTATTGTGCTCACCGTTATAGCCACCATAAGCATCCAGGTGTATTGGAACGTAGAAAATTATAAGGCCAACGAACGACAGCTTATCGCCGAGGTCCAAAATAGCCTGGACAACAGTGTGGAGAACTACTATGCCGATTTGGCCAAGACCGACTTCTTCGCCTTTATGGGCCGGGACACTTTAAGAAGAAGACGGTCGGAGAGCCGTATTAGCATCTTCGGCAAGGATAGTGTGGTAAATATTGAAATGTCCCCCAAAAAATCACGGGATGCCCTTGCCTTTTTGTTGGAGGGAACGGATTCCGCCAACATTCATATCACGCCCCGTAACCCACCGCGACCGCCTCGGAGAATGCGTCTGTTCGGAGAAAAAATAAGGGATAGCAGCAGCTCTATACGACTGTTGCTGAACCGCTTGATCACCTCGGCAACCAACGAAAACCCGGATATCCCAAAAATTGATAGCCTGTTTGGTCAAGAAATGCGACGCAAGGAAATTGGCCTGGCCTACCGGCTCCAGTATTTTGAGGACGATACCCTTAAAACCTCCCTGGCCCATGGTGAAGCCAAGGCCTATGCCCTTCATACGCGCTCCAATTCCACCTATTTGTTGAATTTCCAAAAGTTGGAACTGCACTATAGCAATCCCGTTTTGACCATTTTGAAGAAAAGTCTTTTGGGCATCCTGCTTTCCCTACTACTTTCGGGCTGTATCGTTTTTTCCCTTTTCTATCTCTTACATATTATCAAAAAGCAGAAACAACTTTCAGAAATCAAGAATGACCTGATCAGTAACATCACTCATGAGTTTAAAACCCCGATAGCCACCGTATCCGCCGCCTTGGAGGGGATACAAAGTTTTAACGCGGTAAACGACCGTGAAAAAACGGACAAATACGTGGAATTGTCCAGTGCCCAGCTTACCAAACTCCACAGCATGGTAGAAAAACTGTTGGAAACGGCCACCCTGGCCGGGGAACGCCTTAAGCTAAACAAGGAACCCAAAGATTTAGTGGCCCTATTGACCAACCAAGTGAAAAAATTCAAGATGGTGAGCACCAAGGAATGGCTTTTTCAAAGCAATACGAAACAGCTGATCAGGGATATAGACCCCTTCCATTTTGAGAACGCCATAACCAACTTGTTGGACAATGCCCAAAAATATGGCGGGGACAAAATTGCCGTACATCTCAATAGCCATGGCGATCAAGTAGAAATTACTGTGGCGGATAATGGGGGCGGTATTGAAAAATCCCAACGGGATAGAATATTCGACCAATTTTATCGCATCCCCACGGGGAATCGGCATGATGTCAAGGGTTTTGGAATTGGCCTATACCATGCCAAAAAGATTATTGAGCAGCATTCCGGAAGCTTGGTCCTGGTGCCCAGCCGTGAACAAAGTATTTTTAAAATTACCCTGTGAGCGCGTCTATAAAAATTCTCTTGGCCGAAGACGAACCGGCATTGGGACAAATTGTAAAGGAAAGTCTGGAGACCCGGGATTTTGAGGTAATCCTCTGCACTGATGGGGAAATGGCTTGGAAACAGTACCTGCAGCACAAGCCCGCACTACTGGTACTGGACGTGATGATGCCCAAAAAGGACGGCTTTGCCCTTGCCCGGGACATACGGGAGCAGGACAAAAGGACCCCTATCCTCTTTTTAACGGCCAAATCCCAGACCTCGGATGTCGTAAATGGATTCCATTTGGGTGGCAACGATTACCTTAAAAAGCCGTTCAGTATGGAGGAATTGATCGTACGTATGCATGCGCTTTTGGATAGGGCCAGCCAAAGGGAAGACCTAGAAACTATCCGCATAGGCCAATATTCCTTTAATTATCCCAAACAGCGTTTGACCTTTAAGGGGGACGATCAATACCTGACCCACAAGGAAACGGAATTGCTATATCATTTGGCAGAACAACGCAACCAGGTGCTAGACCGCTCCCTGATCCTAAAAAAACTATGGGGGGACGATGACTTTTTCAATGCCCGGAGCATGGACGTATTTATTACCAGACTTCGCAAAAAATTAAAGCAAGATCCTTCGGTGGAAATCCTTAACGTAAGGGGTATTGGGTATAAGCTTATTTGTTAGGGGGTTCTCTAATTTTAGTAACCGAGCTTTCCGTTTTTTTGATATCGAGAAATTGGTTACCCTTTGGACAAATGTTCCCAGCAATTAAGCAAATTTTGGATTTCGAAAAGTCTATTTAAACGTGGGGTTCAATTGCGCCATGCTTAATTATCTTTTCAATTTCGATTTTATACGCGGCATATTCTGCAGTAACTCTTTGAATTCTTTCAAATCGTTATTTTTGAATGCTTTCTTGGGAATGACATTTGCGACAAGTTTATTTTGATATATCAAAATCCAATTGTTCAATTCTAACACTTTATGCGTTTGAGGCCAATCCATTTCCGAAGCAAACGAATCTCCAGAAATACTAATCTTCTCTTCATCAAATACATATATTATTTTTTCCTTAAGTCTTTTATGGGAGTCAAAATTCCTTTTTGCAGATCTATAAACCGAAAAGGGTAAAAAAAACAAAGCAAATAGTCCAAAACCTAATTGGAAATAAGGAGGTCTGTCCATTGCCGTAAAAAGCCCTAAAAAATAGAGTGCCGATGATACAAGCATTATCAAACCTACAACAGTAATAAATATGAATATGGGCCTTTTGTAAGTCAGCCTAAACATAAGGCGAATGTACTCCGTACTTGTCAATTTAGATTCTATTCTTATTTTTTCCATTCACTTTCTGTATCGATTTGCAGAACAAGATATGTAAATACGCCAGAACAAACTCATAATATCGATGAAGTCTGACAGAATTGGTTATCCATTCAAAATACTGTGGCACACCCAACCCGCAGCTTGACAACCCGTTACGGCTACCATGTCATTTCCGGAGAAAGTTTAAGGAAAGGTATGGGAAATTCGACTTTCGGGATTACGCTACTTTTCTGACTCTTGGATAGTATAGAAAACCCTGGGATTATGTGGTTTTTTGGAGATGAAAAATTCGGATAGACCCGCCCATAGAATTATCCTTTTCGTGATTCTTTGAAATGTTGATAAATGTACATTTTTACTTCATGGTAATTCTCATATTGATATGCATTAAAGGTAATAAGCTCATCGTTTTTTAGAATTATTTCCAGACTTTGATATCCATCCTTTTTTCCCGGGAATTGATAGTTTGAAATTCGGCGGGTCCTGAATTTCGAAATCTGCTTAAAGTCAAAATATTCTGTCTTCTTTTTTAGTAGATATTTTACTTTGATTCCACTTTTTGTTACAAAAATCTTTTTAATGTCGTCCACGGCAAAAAATTTGATGTAGTAGATAAAACCTGTGAATATTAATAAAGATGCCCAAAACAAGAATGATTTATAGTTTAACTCACCATTGCTGAATGAATGATAAATGGATACGACTAGAATTAGAATCACTGAAGTATAGCCGAAAAACAGAAGAATCCAATATTGATATCTAAAGTGTGAGGTAACTGTCACATTCAAAGGTTTTTCAAAATTTTTGCAACACAAAAGTATGCCCAAAAAATGTAACCATATAACGCCGCTGACATATATGATCCGTGATTTCAGAAAGTACAATTAAGGGGCAGCTTGACAACCGTTTTACGACCACCAGGTCTTTTCGCAAAAAGTTAAGGGAAGGGTATGGGGAATTGGTCTTTCGGGACTGTCCTTTTTGGTATTCCATGCCCTAAAGATCGGATCGAAATACCAGACCTGCAAGATCTTAGGGAAAATATCCGGGGTTTTGAGACAGTCTGACGGTCTAGTATAACCGTCAGTTACGGGTTAATATGCGTTAATATTCGGTTTAGCACAGGCGTTAGCGATTCCGACCGCGCCCGAACGCGCCGTTCGGTACGGGCGGGGTAGATTCAAGCCCGTGCCGAGTGCAGTCAAAGCATAGTCGAACCCGCCGTAATTGCGGGGCCATTATTAGGCACAGTTATTTACTGTCTGGGATTTTTCCACTAGCCCATTGTTCAATTTGCTTTTCAGCGCTTGGTATATACGAAAGCTGTTTTGTTTCTATTTCCAATGTAGCCAACGCGAGAATCAATATTTTGTGCTTAGGTTCAGAAATGTAATCCTTGAGATACTTGTTAATTAAATAGCCCAAAACCCTTAATTCCGTATCACTTTCTTCAAATCCCGAAGGTATTAATGGTGCTACATGGACTTTTTTATTTCCAATTTCCGCGATATAATTAAGCTTGCCATCTTCATTTTTAATGGATACGACCTTAATATCTGTCGCTACTAGTTTTTTTTGATTTTTAATTTTGTTATTCCTTAGAATTCTTTCCAAGTCTTTTGTGTCGAAATTAGTTGGAAAGGTGTTTTTCGGATCGTAGGAACTTAATATTCGCTTTTCCAGTTCGTCTTTTATTGTAGGGCATTCGTTCTTTATAATCGCTCCGATTTTTTGATTAAACTCCGCAATATTATCAACAAATACCAACATTTCCTCCGGATTCAGAATTTTATGGATCCCTGCCCTAACTTCGGATTCATAACATTCATCAATTCGTAGGTTCATGTCCGTTTTAGCCGATACATCTCCTACACATTCGCACATTTTATCTGCAACTTTTTCAGTTACTGATTTGATATCCTGTCCCTTGACAGAATAGAATGCAGCCAAAAAGATTAAAACTTTCAATATAATTTTCATTCATCAGATAGAATTGTGCCTAACGTTACGTATAACCGTCAGTTACCGGATTTGCGCATTAGTTTTTCGGTCTGGTCGCAAGCCTTGGCAATTGCGGATGGATTCGCCCTAAGCGAATCCGCCGTAATTGCGGTTAGCATCTTTGTTGTAGCACGTTGTCTACTCTCCAATAATTAGAAATTCTCTCAATTCATTGCCCAAATGCCAACCCATATTATTATTGCAGAAAACCACAAAACCTACATCTCTGTCCTTATAATATTCGAATAAGGATTGGAAGTATGCATTGCTTCCACCATGTCCATAACAATCACCAAACGGAGAGTCCTTTTTTAGGATACCCAAACCAAAACTGCGTTGCCAATCCGCAACAGGATTTGTTTTCTTTTTT
>JBCBSN010000120.1:0-12876 GCA_039819225.1 Bacteroidota bacterium
TCTCCTTAAATCTGTCTTCTACAAGGTCAAGTCCTTTGTGATAATAGTACTTAGCGGAATCCAGTTGAGATTGATATTGGGCCACCAGGCCTAACTTGTTAAGTACGTTCCAACCGGCTCTATCCATATACCACGAGTTATTCATGAGGTATTTGTAATATTTTTTGGCAGAAGATAAATAACCCATTTTAATATATGAGTTCGCAACATCCCTTTGGAAGTAGGGCAGGTACTTACTTTCTCTTCCGTACAGTTTTCTATAGTGATGACTTATTTCAATTCCTTGAAGGCAAAAATCGACAGCGAGACGGAAATTCCCATCAACTCTTGCGTAATACCCCAGAATGAAATAGGCTTTTTCAAGGGTGCATTTTTGGTACAAATTCTTATCCTCGCCGCTTGAATACGTGTCGATGGCCTTGTTCGCATAAAAAATAGCTGAATCCTTTTCCAAATTTCTGAAATGATAGTATCCTTTAAATGCATAGTACTTGGTCCATCCCTCGAGTGATTTATCACGACTCAGCACATTTTTGAGACTATTTAATTTCTCTTCGGTTATCGTCCCCATTTGAAACGTATCTATATATTTTTGAGTATAAGGTCGCTGACCGTTTACCGAACAGAGGAATACCAAGAAAAGACAATTAATTATTTTCTTTATATTACTCATATTTACAGAGATTTAGAATCATATTCCTTATCGACATTTCCTTTCTTTATCTAAGCTCAAATATGGATACAAAGTTACAGTTAAATGCTATGATTGTTGAAGATGATGAGATGGCTGTCGATCATCTTATATCAATTTTATCGAATAATTTGAGTAATATTTCGGTAATGGGAATTGCTAAAAATGTGAGTACGAGTATTCATTTACTGAACAAGATTAAACCCGACCTTGTATTCATGGATATCAAATTACAGGGTGGAACGGCATTTGATGTATTGGACAAAGTAGAAAAAAAAGATTTTGATGTGGTATTCGTAACGGCCCATGATGAGTTTCTGAGAAGGGCTATTGAACATTATGCCTTCTATTATTTACTGAAGCCATTTGACAAGGGTAAGCTATTGGAAATTATAGCCAAGTATGAGGATAGTGTTCATCGCAGAAAACGACTTATGGGAAGGAATTATGGGGATCTGCAGACCTTTTTAAGAAGTGAAGATTCCAAACTTTTGATCAGCACCGGATACGAGCATGTCTTTATCCGGACGGAGGAGATCGTAAAATGTGTAGCCGATGGCAATTACACCCATTTTCATTTAACGGATTCCAGACGGTATCATGCCTATCATCCGCTAAAATATTTCGAACAATTATTGGAAGAAAAAGGCTTCTTCCGTGCGAGCCGAAAACAATTGATAAACCTTAATTACGTGAAATCAATATACAAAAGAGAGACACTTATTTTAACAGATGGAGAGAAGATAACCATTGCCACAAGAAACAAGGGCAAACTAAGCCGGCTCATACAACTCTTTACTTAAACCTGAAACCCCTTCGCTTAAATAGAAATCCAACGCTTTCACAAAATTGACCTTTGCCGGCATAATATTGTTCTTTAAACTTGTGTTTTACGCCGAGCCCCGATAAGTGTATGAAGTGTACGAAGCCGAAAAACACTTAAAAAAAGAGTAGGCATAATTTTAAAAACAATCAGCGATGAAAAAATTGTTATTCACTTCTGCATGTGCTATAATGTTTGGATTTTCGTCAAATGCCCAAAAATTAAGTACTCAAGGTTATAATAACGGTTGCGAAATGGGCAAAGCTGGTGACACGGCACTCTTCCAAAAAACGATAAGCAATTCTAATCTTCCGGCGGAATACATAGATGGGGTCATTGCGGGGTGGTACAAATGTAGAAAAGTAAAGGAATCTAAATGGAATAGGGAGAACGAACGGCGATGGAGATGTGTTGTATCGACGAGGGGGCGTTCTCATTGTTCTTGGTATAATGTAACCGGGCCGGCCAAAGAGTAAGTTAAAATAGATTTCTTATAGAGACATGGACTAGGACAAGTAGCCCACATAACATCCTCGGTGAAAAATGGTATTTTTTCACCGTGCTTACCTTTTTACTACCCAGTTAAAGGTTAAACCCTGCAGTTCCATTGTGATTACTTGGGTTTCTAAAAGCTTTTAAGGGGACCTTTTGTCATTTCAATAGAGAAGGAACACATTGCGTTGAGCACCTGTTCATGTGAGCGATGAGAAAACTTGCCAGAACAACTTTGTCGGGATGGCATTCATGGTCGCCGGCAGGCCTTGGGCATAGTCATTTCTAAGAAATTCATTTAGTGTACCATAAAAAGGGCATTGACCATAAACAGTTTGCCGTTTTCCCAAAAACCACGAAACAAGGGATTATCCACCATATACACAATTTTACCCTTTCCTAGTTTCTCTACCCCGAATATCAAGGTCTTGCCTATTTTTTTCTGGGCCTCGCTTCCCGCAAATCCTGCTACCGGCTTTTGTGGGCCTTCGGATAGATAGCTTACCGTTCCGGATTCCAGATAGTTGTACCTTTCCTTACCTAGCTTTAGGGTAAAATAGGTATCCCCATAACCAAAGGCCAGGGGATGGGTATTGTCTACCTTGGCCTTAAAGATAGCACCTGTAATCTCTTCTTTGATGTGCTCACGCCTGGTTTGATCAAAAGTCCCCAGATGCCCACTGCTATCCTTTTTTACCGTTTTTTCCGTAATACCAAACCCTTTTTTTCCTGAAATACCTTTAATGGATTCGCCCATGGCTATCAGCTTTCCACCATCCTTGATCCAGCGGTTGAGCATGGTCAACCTATCATTATTGAGCCACTTTTTATAACCAGGTCCCCCGGGTAAAATAAGGGTGTTGTATTTCCACAGATTCACCTCGTCAAAATAGGCATCATGAATTACGGTTACCGGATATCGCAGTTGCCGCTCAAAAAAATGCCACAACTCGCCAAAGCGCAAACTTTTGCTGGGAGTACCGGATAAAATGGCCACCTTGGGCGGTGTTACCATCTGCACGGTGGCAGATCCCAGGTCCTTTCCGTCTTCCATTAGGCCAGTTTTTGCTATCCCCAAAGTAATGTTATGGGCAAAACATATTTCCTCAAGCTTTGGGTAAAAGGAAGTAAGCTTGGCATTGTCCCTCCTGGTAATGATCAAGCTGCCTTGTGCATACTCCCTATTATTTATCTTAAATGGTTTTTGTGCAAAGCGCACCCTTATTTTTGCCTTTAGCAGATCTGCCAAAAAACGAGCGTCCCTCATACTGTTCCAATCCATTACGTTGGCATAATAGTCTTCGGAAATATTAGCCCCTTTCGATGGGGATATGTACGAGTCCGGGTCGGACCTGGAGTTTACTTTTGAGGTGGAGGCCACTGCGTCCAGCCCATAGGCATAAGGGAGGGACCAGGCCGTGATGTCGTAGGTTAAGGAATCGTTTAATTTGGTATTGGGTTCCAATAACACCTTAACCAGGGTACCCTTAGGCTGATCCGTATGAATGATCATACTGTTCTCCGTGACCTTTACGGTGCCTTGTTTGCCTGTATTGTAGTCATAACCTTTGGCAGTTCCGTCCTTGCCCAACTGGTATTCGATCTGGTGTTGCCCCAATAATCGCTTTAGGGATTTTAGCTTATCGGGGTTTCCATTGAGCACATAACTGGCATAATCAAAATCCCGATCTTGAAAGAATTTTTGGAACTCCGTGTTCAGTTTTTGAGCATTTTTAGAAGCTATTTCCACAGTGGAAAGCCCCGTAACCGTATGGTGCGCCAAACGATCCCTTAATGTTAGGGTATCCCCGATTTTGGTAAGGACGCCCAGGCCGGCCCCGCCGCTTCCGGCCTGCTCATAGGTCATTCCAACAGAACCGTTATAAGTGGGGTAGGTGTCTCCATAACTAGGATACAAGAGATCAAAAACCTCTTTTGTAAAATAAAGCCAACCCTTAGCATCAAAGTATTTGGTATGATTTTTTCCAATCTCTCCCTGAAAGGAGCGCTGAAAATGGGTAATGACCTCGTGATAAGGCTCGGCTGCCGGGGCAAAGTAGTACGGCGTGTCCACACCTTGTTCGTGAAAATCAACGTGTACGTGCGGTAACCACTGGTTGAACACCTGTATTCGTTGTTGGCTCTCCTTTTGTGTGAGCCAAGCCCAATCCCGGTTAAGATCCAGCATATAGTGATTGCCACGCCCGCTTAACCAACCCTCATGGTGCTCCCTGCTGTTGGGATCCAACGTATGGGGATGGTTGCCGTACTGGCCGTACCAGCTTACATAACGCTCCCGCCCATCCGGATTTATACAAGGATCTATAATTACCACGGTATCCTCCAGATAGGAAGCCCTGGAGGTCAATAGCTCATATAGGGTCCGCATAGCGGCTTCACTGCCCACACTTTCATTGCCATGTACATTATAGCTGAGCCATACAATGGCCTTTTTGGCTTGGCTTTCCCCTCTTGTACCGGTCAAATGTTCCCGGCGGATGGTTTCCAGGGTGGCCATATTTTTTGCGCTGGACACAGAAACTATCAAGAGGGGCCTTCCTTCATAGGTCTCCCCATATTCCGTTAACAGAATCTGGTCAGATGCCTCCCTGGCCAAGTACTCAAAATAATCCACTATCCTATGATGCCGGGTGAATTGGGTCCCCAAAGGGTAACCCAAAAAGGTGCTCGGCGATTGGATTTCCTGACCCAAGGCAGACCAAAGGGAAAAAAGTGTAAGCCAACAAAGACGCTTCATGGAAATCGATTAACCCCATTTTCCGAATAATTCCCTCATCACTTTAACTTGAGCGCTATTCGCAATAGCGGGTTATAAACTTAGGAATTATTGCTCAAAACAGGGGCTAAAATCCATAATCGCCTCTAAATTCGGTTTAACGTATTTTTGGCAACTGCAAAGAGCAAGAGTTTTATCTTTACGCGTATTTTGGCCAGATATGGATATTGATTGTATGCCTTTTTCCGAAACCGGATATTTTTCGGCCCTGATCCGTGATTATTTAGGTGAAAAGGAATCGCTCCGACCATTTTACCACTACTTTCCAAAACTTAAGGACTTTAAAAACCAGATGGAGGAGAAATCCCTCAACTTTTCACAGGAATACAGGGACAACCTCTACCATGCCCTTCAAGGGCAATATCAAGGTTTTGAAATGGGACCTAGTACCCTTACAAATATAAAACAGCTAAAGGAACCTATAACCTTTACCGTAACCACGGGTCATCAACTTAACCTGTTTACGGGTCCTTTGTACTTTCTTTATAAGATTATTTCTACCATAAACTTAACCCGGGAACTTAAGAAGGCCTACCCCAAATACAATTTTGTGCCTATTTATTGGATGGCTACGGAAGACCATGATTTTGAGGAGATCCGTTTTTTTAATTTCAAGGGGAAAAAATTACAATGGAACCGGGAGGCATCGGGTGCCGTAGGAGACTTGGATACGGAGGGGCTGGCCCGGATCTTGGAGGCTTTTTCGCATGAATTGGGGGAAGGGAGCCATGCCGAAAAGTTGAAAACCCTTTTTTTAGATACCTATGTACATCATGATAATTTGGCGGCCGCCACACGCTATTTGGCCAATGCCCTTTTTGGTGACTATGGGCTGGTTATCCTAGATGGGGACGATAAAACACTCAAAAGACAATTGATTCCTCTTGTAAAGAAAGATTTGTTCGAGGGTGTTGGTTTTAACCAAGTTTCCCATACCGTTTCCCAGCTAAAATCCTTAAAAGAAAAGTATAAGATACAAGTAAACCCCCGTGAGATCAACTATTTTTATTTAGCAGATGGAGTTCGGGAGAGAATCGTTGAAAAAGAGGGAAGGTTTTATGTAAAAGATACCGACCTGGAATTCTCAAAAGAGGAGCTGACCAAGGAACTGCATACCTATCCAGAGCGGTTTTCCCCCAACGTAATCGCACGACCGTTATATCAGGAAATGATCCTTCCCAATCTCTGCTATATCGGGGGTGGAGGTGAAATTGCCTACTGGCTGCAACTGAAGGCTATGTTCCAAACCTTTGGGATACCTTTCCCTATTCTTTTGCTTCGAAACTCGGCTTTGGTCATCACCGAAAAACAACATAAAAAACTTCAAAAGCTTCACCTTTCCCCCAAAGATCTCTTTTTGGCACAAAACGACCTTATCAATAAAAAAATCAGGGAAATCTCCAATATCGATATTGATTTCTCACCACAGAGGAAACATTTGGAACAGCAGTTCACGACCTTGTATGAATTGGCCGAACTTACCGATAAATCCTTTCTAGGTGCCGTAAAGGCACAGGAGGCCAAACAAAAAAACGGATTGGACAAACTGGAAAAACGTTTGCTAAAGGCCCAAAAAATGAAGTTGGCGGACCATGTTTCCCGCATGACCGAGATCCAAAACCAATTGTTTCCCAACGCAGGACTTCAGGAGCGTAGCTTAAACTTTTCAGAATTGTACCTGGAACTGGGCGATGCGCTTATTCCCCGTTTAATGCAAGCCTTAAAACCTTTGCGTCAAGAATTCATGATTTTGACCCTTTAGGAGTTTATGGATTTCGGTTTCCAGTCTTTGACGAAAATACACATTCTGGCAATGGCCAGCTTTCTCGTCATATTATCCATAAGCCTTATGAAGGATGCCGTGGAATTGGAGGATGCGGAGCAGGCCTATTATTCGCAATGGTGGCGATGGGGCTATGATGACCAACCCCCTTTGTACACTTGGCTACAGAAAGGGATCAATGGGATACTTGGAGTTTCAAAAGTTTCATTTTCAATACTTAGGGGCCTTATTTTTGCAAGTTTCCTAGTTGTACTTTATCGGTTTGCAAAACAGTTTTTAGAGTATAGTGCTAAGGCTACTTTGGTTATCTTAATGCTGATCTGTATTCCGGTATTTATTGATTTTACCTTTCGGCGTTTGTCCCATACCGCCCTATTGTGTTTGGTCATTGTTGCCAATTATTGGGTAATTCTAAGGTTGATTCTTAAAAAATCCTTGCTCAACTACCTGTTTTTGGGACTATTGTTGGGCATGGGACTGTTGACGAAGTATAACTTTGTTCTTTTTCTGGGGGCTTTGGGCCTAGGGGTATGTATTGATGGGACTTTGAGGAGCGTTTTTTTTCACCCCTATATGTTGCTTTCTACAGTACTTTGCGGTTTGTTGATCTTCCCACATTTTAATTGGTTATTGGAAAACCAGGAGTATTTCATAGAATTGCAACGGAGCATTCGCTTCAAAACCGGAAGTTCCCTGCAAGACGGGATTACCCTTTTAGCTCCGTTCGGAACCTTTCTACTTACCCTCGTAAAGTATACAATTTATTTATTGGCCCTTGCCGGTCTTATGATTTTTTTGAAAAAATGGAAGCTTAAAAAAGTGCCGTGGGAATGGTTCGCTAAATTATTGGTATGCCAACTAGCCGTTTTACTGTTGTTTTTTATGGGACTCAACGTTCAAAAAGTGGAAGCACGCTGGCTTTTGCCCTTGCTTTTGCCTTTTCTTGCCTTATTGGTAAAGATGTTAGACATCCCGAATACCGGAAAATGGATAAAAATTGGATTTTACGGCTTTTTGGCGATACTTGCTTTACAACTGATACGCACCCCGGCCGAAAGACTATTGGGAATTCCGTCCGACGTACATTTTGGGTTTTCCCCAATTTCTGAAAAGTTGAGGAAAGACTATCCCGATCAAAATTGGCTGCTCCCGGATGTCACCTATGGTGGCAATATACGTCTCCTTAATCCAGAACGGGAGGTGTTTTCCGAGGATGATTTTTCCCTTCCATCCAAAAAGAAACACCCCAATAACGGTGTATGGATCAGAACGCATATGCTGGATAAAAACAAGGAAACCAAGTATCGTTTAGCGGATTCCATTATGGGATTTGGGAGGAGCCGGGAAACGCTCTATTTTTACCAGTACTGATAAGGCCTATCCAAAACCAAGCTATTATTGGGCTCAGGGTACCAGAAAATCACTTTTCCATGATTCGTCCGCACGGGAAAAGCGTATCCTAAGATGGTCTGGAGTCTGTATTTTTAAGTATTCTATCTTAAAGGGCTCTACTTCTACAAGGCAAAAATAGTTTTTATCCTTTAGGTATTCTACCCCTTCCGGTTTGGCGATGGTACTTCCCGGAGCCCTAGTTTTGGTGTAGTCCCTGCGGTTTTTGGAAGGTACGGTGGCCCAGTGCATTTTTAGAGTTCCCGCATTGCTTCGTACCTTGGCCAATCCCTCGATTTTTAGTTGCAACAAACGCTCTTGGTCATAAAAGAGCATACTCACCCGGTTGTTCTCGTTTATATGCAGTACTTTTTTGGAACGTTGGTCCGTATAGAAAATCAAGTTCAGTTCTTCCGTTACCTTACGGAGCACTACGGTCCTTAGGCGTGGTGTTCGTTCCAGCCCAATGGTGGCGAAAGTGAAAAAATGGAAAGGATGGCTTGGATCTTTGGCCCCGTTTTGTAGTTCCTCCCGTATTTCATTCCAAATAATATCGCTCATTTTCAGTAGGTTAGATATAAAGATAAAAAAAATTCAAAAAAAAGGTAGGGTATTCTGTCCTTTGGTTGTTCTACTAATAAATTGCTATAAAGTGGAAAACAACAACTTCATCCTTGATTCCTATTTTAAGGATGAAGTTTTTAAAAAGAGTTTTGATTTGAGTTAGTTATTAATAAGTTCATGTGTTTAGGTTGGTTTTTGATTTTTGATGAAAAGCCTCGATGTAGGGTCGAGGCTTTTTTTATGGTTCTCATCGAAACATAATCGTTGTAATAGGATTTTTGACGTCTTTCCGGAAAGTCCCTCAATCTACATGATACTCCAAACGCATGGTTATGGAAGCGGTCTTCTTTTTAGAGGTGGTATTATAGGCACCGCCCCAACTGAAGTCCTCTCCTGAGTTTTGCCCCGTAATCTGGAAAACCCCCATACGGGCAGATATCAAATCGCCCAAAAGCCCACCGGCATTTTCGGCTATTTTTTCCGCACGGATACGGGCATCTTCTGTAGCTTTTGAAATCATCTCTATCTTTAAGTTCGCCAGTTTTGTATAATAATAACGGGGCGGGGAAGAGTTGAACTGTACCCCTTTGTTCAGCAATTCCGTAATTTCCCGGGAAACCTCTTCGATCAAGGCCACATTGGGAGACTCGATCTTAACGGCCTGGATAAGTTCATATCCCCGAAATGTGCTTCCCACAAAATTGCCATTTTCGTACTTATTGTCCCGCTGCTCAACGGTCTGTACGGAATTAAAGATGATGTTGTCCGCATGTATTCCTTTGGAGGTCAAATAGCGCTTCACGATTTCCTTTTGCTCGTTCAATCGTCCAAAAGCAGCCGTGAGCACCGTATTAAAAGCGGAAAAACGGCCCTCCCAAACTATAAGATCAGAGGTGAAGTTTTCATTGCCCAGCCCTGTAACGGAGATTACCTGAGGCGGGCTCGCCC
The DNA here is from genome assembly GCA_039819225.1 of Bacteroidota bacterium. Classification (GTDB taxonomy): domain Bacteria; phylum Bacteroidota; class Bacteroidia; order Flavobacteriales; family Flavobacteriaceae; genus Ulvibacterium. The sequence continues at coordinate 9,488 of JBCBSN010000120.1, forward strand.
TTTGTACATAGGCATTTCCCAGAAAAAGAGCCGCCAGGACAATGGCAATTCCGAAGATGACGGCGGTAAGGTACTTCATTGGAAAAACAAATTATAACTATTTGATAAATATAGCTAAAAGATACTTTTACGAACTTCCCAAATTGTTATTTTTGCCCATGCAAAATAACGTTCTAATCCTTGATTTTGGATCCCAATATACCCAACTGATAGCACGGCGTGTACGGGAACTGAATATTTTCTGCGAGATAAAACCTTTTAACAGGATTCCTAAGGATCTCTCGGAATATGGAGCGGTAATCCTTTCCGGATCACCATTCTCGGTACGGTCGGATGACGCGCCTCGCCCGGATCTTTCCCGGATCAAAGGTAAAATGCCCATACTGGCCATTTGTTATGGGGCACAATATTTGGCCCATTTCCATGGAGGCAATGTGGCACCGTCCAATACTAGGGAATATGGAAGGGCACGGTTAACGACCATTAAAAACGATGAGCCTTTTTTCTATGAGATTTCCGAACGTTCGCAAGTTTGGATGAGCCATAGTGATACCATAAAGGAACTTCCTGCACATGCCATTCGTTTAGCGAGTACGTCCGATGTTCAAAATGCGGCATACCGTATTGAAGGAGAATCCACCTTTGGGATACAGTTTCATCCGGAAGTGTACCATACGGTTCAGGGAAAACAACTCTTGGAGAATTTTTTGATACACATTGCGGGCCTAAAGCAGACGTGGACCCCGGATGCTTTTGCGGAGACCACGATAGCCGAACTGAGGCAAAAAATAGGGAATGATAAAGTAATCCTTGGACTCTCTGGAGGTGTGGACTCTACGGTGGCAGCCGTTTTATTGCACAAGGCCATAGGAAAACACCTGCATTGTATTTTTGTGAACAACGGACTTTTGCGCAAAAATGAGTTCACGGATGTTCTAGAACAATATAAGGGCATGGGCTTGAACGTTAAAGGAGTGGATGCTTCGGCACGTTTTTTGGACGCTCTGGAAGGGGAAAGCGATCCCGAGAAAAAACGAAAAATCATTGGCCGGGTGTTTATCGAGGTTTTTGACGATGAATCCCATTTGGTGGAAGATGCCAAATGGCTGGGGCAGGGAACTATTTATCCAGATGTGATCGAATCCGTTTCGGCCACTGGAGGTCCATCTGCCACCATAAAAAGTCATCACAACGTAGGAGGCCTACCGGATTTCATGAAGCTAAAGGTAGTAGAACCCCTAAAAATGTTGTTTAAGGACGAAGTGCGTCGAGTTGGTGCCAGTATGGGTATCGCGGATACGCGTTTGGGCAGACATCCTTTTCCAGGGCCTGGATTGGCCATCCGTATCCTAGGCGACATCACCCGTGAAAAAGTAGCCATTTTGCAAGAAGTAGATGCCATTTTTATAGATGGGTTACGAAAATGGAACCTTTATGATAAGGTCTGGCAGGCCGGGGCCATGCTTTTACCCGTAAATAGTGTAGGCGTTATGGGGGATGAACGTACCTATGAAAAATGTGTGGCGCTCAGAGCCGTGGAAAGCACGGACGGGATGACCGCGGATTGGGTAAATCTCCCCTATGAATTTTTACAAAAGACGTCCAATGAAATCATTAATCGGGTTCCAGGGGTAAATAGGGTGGTGTACGATATTAGCTCAAAACCCCCGGCAACCATTGAATGGGAATAAAATGAACGGATTACGCAAATACTTAATAACACTGCTGTTCCTTGTCTTTTTAAGTTACACGGCATCTGCCCAGCAGTTTGTTACCCACGCGGTAAAGGAAGGCGAGACCTTGGAGAGTATAGCCAAGCATTATAGGGTTACGCCTTATAACATCCTTAAATTCAATAAGGAATTAAAACAAGGGGATAAACTACTGCCAAATACCATATTGGTGATTCCTGCCGGTATAGGTAAACAGGAACCCTCGTCCAGGGTGGTCATGGACCAAAAAAAGTTGTACGGGGAGGAGGAAGCGGTGGAACAACAACCCCCAGTTGGGTTTAGAAGCCATAAAGTGAAGAAAAGGGAGACCCTATACGGTATAGCAAAGCGCTATAACGTTACGGAACAGGATATCAAACGCTATAACAAGGAATTATACTCCAACCAGTTGCGCAAGCGGATGGTGCTAAGAATACCACGATATCTTAATGTAAGTAAGGAAAGGGATTCCATTTTGGCAACGGATTTTGAAGTGTATACCGTTGCTCCAAAAGAAACCCGTTGGAGCATTGCCCATAAATATGGAATTACCATAGATAGCCTTGTGGGACTTAACCCCGATCTTTCCAGACTTTCAGACTATTTGAGAGCGGGACAGCAACTCCGTTTGCCTAAATTACCTGGGAGTAGCCTTGAAAACCAGGAAACACAATTGTTTTCTTCCTATACGGTGCCCCCTAAAATGAATTTTTATCGATTGGAAAAGGAATTTGGTATACCATCGGAAGAAATAGTGCGCTTAAATCCTGAGATAGCGCAACTCGGGGGACTCAAAGAAGGCATGGTTATCCGTATTCCGGAGAAAAAGTTGGACCCCGGGGCCATAAATACGGACAATTTTATTTTTTACGAGGTAAAACCAAAACAGACGGTCTTTTCGTTGACCCGAAAACTGGGAATCTCCTATGACGATTTGTTGCTCCTTAACCCCGATCTGAAACAAGGCCTAAAAGCCGGAATGGTATTAAAATTACCCAACGATCAAGAGGGAGATTTTGAAGTTCGCAACGCCCTGGTTCTGGATAAGATCAACCTTTTGGACAGTATTGATGTGGTACATAGGCCCAAGATCATGTTCGTTCTGCCCTTCCGTTTGGATCGCCTTAACCTTAAGGATAAGGAAAGTGTGGAGACCAACATAGAAAACCGCAATGATATTAAATATAGCCTTGGGCTATATTCGGGGGCCTTGATCGCACTGGATTCCATTGCCAAACTGGGAGTTTCCGTTGATGTGGTTACCCATGACAACCATTTGGATCTGGCACGTACCAAGGAAATTCTTTTTCGGGAGAGCCTTTCCGATGTGGATGCGGTCATAGGCCCCTTGGATGAACTATCCCTAAAAGAAGTGGCTGTACGGGCTTCGGCGCAAGGAACTCCGGTGATCGCCCCCGTGCCGGTAAAAAGCGATATTAGTCTTAACAATGTTTTTTTCTCCTATACATCGGATGCCGTTTTACGTAAACGAATGCTGGAACAGGTTGCAAGAAATAGAAACGATCAAAATATTGTTGTCATAGCGGACCAAAAGAATGCCGCAGTTAGAGATTCTATTTTAGGGAAATTTCCTGATGCTCAAGTGGTCGCCGTATTGGAGGAGGAAAAGAACATAGGGGTAAACAGGGATAAATTGGCAAGCGTGATGAGCATGGA
>JBCBSN010000121.1:0-12865 GCA_039819225.1 Bacteroidota bacterium
TGTGAAGATGGTCTTGTTCATATACATGGGGATAAGGATTCTGTATTTCCTATTTCAAACATAAAGGATTGTATCACCGTTAAGAAAGGTACCCATACTATGATTATTCATCGAGCAAAATGGTTTAATGAACGGCTTCCCACAATTATTTTGGAATAAGGCAGTTGTAATACTACCTTTGAAAGGGAACAAATACATAGATATGAGGATTTTGAAGAATATATTAATGCTCTTGGGCATTTTTTTTGTAATAAGTACTTTGATCTTTGCTATACAGGACAAGGATATGGAACCGGACGGGGCTAGCGATATGACCGAAGTCTCCGAGAACGATCCTGACAAAAATGTAGCCAAGGAGTACAAAATTTCGGCCATAGCTATTCCAGAGGACCTTAATTTTGCAGGGGAAGCCGTACCCCAGGACGATCCCGAGGTCATGGAGCGTGTGGATCGGGAGTTCCTGGTAAATACCTATTGGCAGTCCAACGCCTTGCTACTCATGAAAAGGGCCCATAAATATTTTCCTATCATTGAACCTATATTGGCCAAGAATGGGATTCCGGACGATTTTAAATATCTTGCGGTGGCCGAAAGCGGACTTCAGAATGTAGTATCCCATGCCGGCGCCACGGGATTTTGGCAGATCATGAAGGAGACAGGCCGTGAATATGGCCTGGAGGTCAATAAAAATGTGGATGAACGATACCACCTTGAAAAATCTACGGAAGTAGCCTGTAAATATTTAAACCGCTGGAAGAATAAATATGGTAGTTGGACATTAACTGCAGCGGCTTACAATGCGGGTCCAGGGGCCATAAATAAATTTCTCGGGATTCAGCAGGTCAACGACTATTACGATCTTTTATTGGGGCAGGAGACCGGACGCTATGTATTTCGTATCATGGCCATTAAGGAAATCCTTTCCCACCCCGAAAAGTATGGTTTTGAAATTGATAAGGAAGATCTATACAATGCGGTCCCTACCTTTACCGTGGAAGTGGATGAAGCCATTGCCAGTTTTGCAGATTTTGCGCAGCAGTACGAAATCAACTATAAAATCCTAAAACGCCATAACCCTTGGTTAAGGGAACCCCATTTAAACAATGCTTCCCGGAAAAAGTATGCGATAGAAATTCCGAACAAAGGCTATTACCGAGAATCGAAATAAATCCCAAGCTCCGAAATTGTTTTTGAGATTTGGAGTTTGAATTTAATTTTTGGAAAATCCAAAAACTAAATTTTCTTCATTTGTTGCTGGAACATTTTTATCTGCTCCGTTAGCATATTGTTCTTATCTAGTTTTTTGGCCTCCTGGAGCAAGGTGGTAGCCTCCCTTTTTCGCCTTTTCTGCATCGCTATCCCTGCCAGGTTTAATTTGGCCATGGCGGTATCATGGTCCATGGTAAGGCCCAACTTCAAGGCTTTTCTAAAGTATTTTTCCGCTTGGGTCAGATTTTTTTGCGAGTGGATAAAACCGAGCAATAGGTTGTAGTAACCCTGTTGTTTGGTAATCAAGGCGGTTTCAGGATTCTTTATCTTGTTCAGCCATTTCTGCGTACCCTCAAAATCCTGTTTACGCATCCGGAAAAAGGCCAGGAGTATAAACTCGTTCCTAAAATACAGAAAGATAAAAATAAGGGAGAACAGGATCAGGAAGATTCCATTACCAATGTATCCCTCACTAAATTGATACACGGCATAGGCAATAATCAATCCCGCGATGACAAGTTTAATATTCTTGTTGAACATAAGTATTGGTTATTCGTTGGTAGACAATTGTTGATGTAATTGTTGTGGGGATTTCCCCCAGTCCCATTTGTGGAATAGTACTCTTGCCCTTGGCAAGTCCATTGACTTTCATAAGATTAATGAAACCGGTCTTTAGGTCGGTGCTTATTTCGGTTTCTTGGGTTCCTTGTAGCTTCATTGTGCTCGTAGGCTCCTTAATGTCCATTACCAGTTCCGCACTTCCCACAATTCGCGCGGTTTGATTTTTATACCCTTCCAATGTCCATTCGTTTTTTGTACTTAGCTTGCCCGAAAAAGTGTTTTCCCATGTATCTCCAATGTGCACCTCTTCGGAAGGATAAATAAAGGTCATTTGCTCATAACTGTCGGATAGTGCTTTTGAACCAAATTCCTTTTCCAAGGACTTTTTCATCATGTTCAAGGAGAACTCGTCCTCTAACCCGGAGGCCTCCGCCATTTTATGGACCAGACTATCGCCGCCCACTACCTTTAGGATATGTCCGTTCTTGGCGAGTGTCATCCTTACGGGATAATCCAACAAACAACCAAAAATCTTGGACTGCAGATCGCCTTCTTTGATTTCCCCGGCCGAAACATTCATAAGTTCGCCCTGGATGCTGGAGACTATCTTTAGGTTTAAGTCCTTGAAAGACATGGCTATATCGTAATTGCCGTCCGTTTCGCCCAAAACCTTGAACTCCAAAATGCCATTGATTTCATTCTTCACTTCGTGGGTTGCACCATCCAATTCCTGGACTATTACCTGCTGCGCCTCTTGTTTTATAAGGAATACATCGTCTTTTTGAAGGTTGTAGCCCAAGGGAATCTGTCCCAATACCAATAGAGGAAAAAGCAAAAAAATAAATGGGATGCGGACCTTTTTCATAGGGGGTGCAATACGATATGGAACGACTTGGTAAAAGTAGTAAAAACCAGGCACTAGACCTTTTTTGAGCTTCAAAAAATTATTTTTTAAATCCATTTGGCAAAGCAAAAACTCTTTGTATATTTGCGCCCAGAATTTTGTGGGCAGGGTGTCCACAAGACTTTACATCACAAGGATTTAAGGAAATGAAAAGAACATTCCAGCCATCAAAGCGGAAGCGAAGAAACAAACATGGGTTTAGGGAACGCATGTCCACTGTTAACGGAAGGAAAGTTCTCGCCAGAAGGCGGGCCAAAGGAAGAAAAAAACTAAGCGTATCCTCAGAGCCGAGACACAAAAAATAATGATCGAACATGGTTACCATATTTAGGTGTTACTTTTTTAAAGTAGCACCTTTTTTTTGCCTATGCCCAACCTGTCCGGGCATCTTTATAGATTTAAGAGAACGATAAATAGTATCAGGGAATGCCGAAAAGAGAAGATTTAAAATCCATTTTGATTATAGGGTCTGGCCCTATTATAATTGGTCAAGCATGTGAGTTTGATTATTCCGGATCCCAAGCGTTGCGCAGCCTCAAGGAAGATGGGATCAAGACTATCTTGATCAACAGTAACCCGGCCACAATAATGACGGATCCGGTAATGGCGGACCATGTGTATTTAAAACCGTTGACCACAAAATCGATTCTGGAAATTCTAAAAAAGCACCCTGAAATCGATGCGGTACTGCCCACCATGGGGGGACAGACCGCCCTTAATCTTTGCATTCAGGCCGACGAAAAAGGAATTTGGAAGGATTTTGATGTGGAAATTATTGGAGTGGATATCGATGCTATCGATATTACCGAGGATCGGGAACGTTTTAGGGCGTTGATGATGGAAATTGGCGTAGGGATGGCACCACAGGCCACGGCTACCTCTTTCTTAAAGGGAAAGGAAATCGCCCAGGAATTCGGTTTCCCATTGGTGATAAGGGCTTCCTATACCTTGGGAGGAGCCGGAGCCTCTATCGTCTACAGGCCAGAGGATTTTGATGAACTTCTAAGTCGTGGCCTAGAGGTCTCCCCGATCCATGAGGTGATGATAGATAAGGCCATGATGGGCTGGAAAGAATACGAACTTGAACTGCTCCGGGACAAAAATGACAATGTGGTCATCATCTGTACTATTGAGAATATGGATCCCATGGGTATCCATACCGGGGACTCCATCACCGTGGCCCCAGCGATGACGCTTTCCGATAGAACTTTTCAGCGTATGCGGGACATGGCGATAAAAATGATGCGGAGCATCGGAGACTTTGCTGGTGGATGTAATGTACAGTTTGCCGTGAGTCCGGACGAGAAAGAGGACATTATAGCCATAGAGATCAATCCGCGGGTATCCCGTTCCTCGGCCTTGGCTTCCAAGGCCACTGGCTATCCCATTGCCAAAATTGCGGCCAAATTGGCCGTAGGTTATCATTTGGACGAGTTGGAAAACCAGATTACCAAATCTACTTCCGCCCTTTTTGAACCTACCCTGGATTACGTTATCGTAAAAATTCCCCGATGGAACTTTGATAAATTCGAGGGATCTGACCGAACTCTCGGACTTCAAATGAAGGCTGTAGGTGAGGTCATGGGTATCGGGCGATCCTTTCAAGAGGCATTGCACAAGGCCACACAATCCCTTGAAATAAAGCGGAACGGCCTGGGTGCCGATGGCAAAGGCTATAAGGACTATGAGCAGATCATAAGCAAGCTAACCATTCCCAGTTGGGATAGGGTCTTTGTTATTTATGATGCCATCCAAATGGGGATTCCCCTAAGTCGTATTCATGATATCACCAAGATAGACATGTGGTTTCTAAAACAGTATGAGGAACTGTACCAATTGGAAAAGGAAATATCCACCTATACCATTGCCACATTGACCAAAGAGTTGATGTTGGAGGCCAAGCAAAAAGGGTTTGCGGATAGACAAATTGCCCATATGCTGGATTGTTGGGAAAGTGAAGTGTACAACAAACGTGCGGAGATGGGGGTTAATCGGGTCTATAAGTTGGTGGATACCTGTGCCGCGGAGTTTAAGGCGATGACACCGTATTACTATTCCACTTTTGAAGCGGAGATCGAAACTTCGGATGGGGAGCGTTACGTGGAGAATGACAGTTTAGTTACGGATCGAAAGAAGATTGTGGTATTGGGATCCGGCCCAAACCGTATAGGACAAGGGATAGAGTTTGATTATTGCTGTGTACATGGTGTACTGGCCGCTGCTGAATGTGGTTACGAGACCATAATGATCAATTGCAACCCGGAAACGGTATCCACGGATTTTGATACCGCGGACAAGCTCTATTTTGAACCCGTTTTTTGGGAGCACATTTATGATATTATACGGCATGAAAAACCTGAGGGGGTAATTGTACAGCTTGGAGGACAAACTGCGCTAAAGCTGGCCGAAAAACTGGATAAATACGGGATAAGGATTATTGGTACCAGTTTTAAATCATTGGATCTGGCGGAAGACCGCGGTAGTTTCTCCACCTTGCTCAAGGAGAATAATATTCCCTATCCCAAGTTTGGCGTAGCGGAGACTGCCGACGAAGCTTTGCACCTAGCGGACGAACTGGGCTTTCCTTTACTGGTAAGGCCTTCTTATGTCCTAGGAGGTCAGGGAATGAAAATCGTTATTAATAAAGAGGAGCTTGAAGCCCATGTTGTGGACCTTCTTAGAAAAATTCCGAACAACAAGCTTTTGTTGGACCATTATTTGGATGGCGCCATTGAAGCGGAGGCGGATGCCATCTGTGACGGAGACGAGGTGTATATTATTGGAATAATGGAGCATATAGAGCCTTGTGGCATACATTCCGGGGATTCCAATGCCACCTTGCCGCCATTTAACTTGGGTGAGTTTGTAATGCAACAGATAAAAGATCACACCAAGAAAATTGCGCTGGCCTTGAATACCGTTGGACTGATCAATATTCAATTTGCCATCAAGGACGATATGGTGTATATCATCGAGGCCAACCCAAGGGCATCCCGTACCGTACCTTTTATAGCCAAGGCCTATCAGGAACCTTATGTGAATTATGCCACCAAGGTTATGCTAGGCGAAAAACGCGTCAATGATTTTACCTTTGCCCCAAAATTGGATGGCTTTGCCATAAAGCAACCCGTTTTTTCATTTAATAAATTCCCTAACGTGAACAAGAATCTAGGGCCTGAAATGAAAAGTACCGGGGAAAGCATTCTTTTTATAGACAGTCTAAAGGACGATGCCTTTTACGATCTGTATGGCAGACGAAAGATGTATTTGAGCAAGTAGAAAAACTCAAGACGACTTCATCAATACGTCCAATAGGATGAACCGCATTCCACAAAATGGATTGGAATATCTGGGATAAATTCTTTTAACCAATCGGCGCAAAATTTCATACCGTACTCCTCGGAGTTGATATGACCGATAAAGACAATGGCCTTTTTTCGCCCTTGGGAGATGGCGTCCCTAACATATTCATAGGTTTCCCATTCGGGCACCTCACCGGCGATGACCACTTGAATGTCTTTTTTCCGTAGTTGCGCTATTTGTGCCAGCGATCCCCAAGACCCCGGAAGCAGAGCTACCTTGTTCAGTTTCATTTGGGGGTCTCCCACTACCTGGAAAGCACTTTTAGGAAAGGTATCCTTTAAATCGTCCAATAGAACCTGTAACGTAATTTCCGGAAACGTGAACGTATAGGAGTTTTCGGTTTCCAGATTTTCCTCCCAGTCCAATTTTTTTATCATCCCTGTAAGGATACCATCTGGGCGAATGCGATGGATATAGTCGTGGAATCGCCAGACAACTAGTCCGTTCGCTTCAATAAATCTTCTTTTTTCCAAATACACGGAATCCTTTTGAAACTCCTCGTTACTGTCCCAATGGTTATAGTACAACGGTTCATGGGCGATAACAAGGTTGCAGTCCATTTGGATCGCCTTTTGCAACACATCCATTGTAGCGAACATGCAGGTTGCAATGCCGGTAATTTTGGTACGCGGATCTCCTTCTTTGATTACATCTACAGTATTGGGCACGGTTTTGGCCCCGGTTTTGACAATAATGGCTTCAACCAGTCCTTGTGCGGAGCTCTTCTTCATTGTTGGAACTTCTTGGGCCATAACGAATATTGGTATAAACAGAGTAAGGAGGATGCGTGGAATTGTCTTCATTTGCCTATTGTTTCTAAAAAGCTAAGAAAATAATGAAATAATTGATTAAAATCGGACGTTTGACATAAAGAACCTATTCGGACACTTTTATTTGGCTAAAAAAGTGACTAATTTCACTTTCAAACCATAATTTTTTAAGTAGTTCCCTTCCAATGATAGTGAAATTAACAATTTTACCAACGCTAGAACGTACGTATGCACCGATTGAAAATCCTGGTGGGAACCATCCTATTACTTTTTGTTTTTGGAGGACTATTGGCCCTCACTGTACATCAACCTAAACCAAAAACAGAACATGCGGCAAATTTTCCGAATCCTGCTCAAGAGCAAAACCCTTTAGATTCAGTAGAATTACGACAATATCTATTGGACCAGGAAGAACTTAAAACCGCCATTGCAAACTATTTTGAAAATGCCCTGGCCTCGGGAGATATTGTAGGGGCGGGGGTAAGTATCGTAAAAGGGGATTCCATAGTTCTTTTGGACGGATTCGGTAAAAAGAACATCGAAGAAAATACCCAGGTCGATGGCCAAACCATATTCCGATTGGGCTCCCTTTCCAAAGGATTTGCCGGAGTGTTGGCCACTGATTTACAAGCGGAAGGAAAGATCTGTTGGGACCACAGGGTACGGGAATACCTGCCTGAATTTCAATTGGGAGACAGTACCCATACGGAAAAGGTCACGATTGCCCATATTCTATCACATACCTCAGGGACACCCTACCATAGTTTTACCAATCTGGTCGAGGCCGGATTGCCCTTATCCACCATTGCTAAACGATTTACCGAGGTTACTCCGATCAGTGAACCGGGGGAGATGTACAGCTATCAAAATGCCATGTTCGCCCTTTCCGGGGAAATTATGGAGCGGGCTACGGGACAGGAAATAGGGGAATTATTGGCCGAACGGTTTTTTGTTCCCTTGGAAATGAACCGTGTCATCACGGACTACGATGCGTTGTTCGAAGATAAAAACGTGGCTATCCCCCATACCCGAAAGCGGAACGGATGGACAGCCCGAAAACTTACGGACAGCTATCACAATGCCATAGCCGCCGGGGGAATCAATGCCAGCCCTGAAGACATGGCCAAATGGATGCGATTTCTTCTGGGTCATAACCCAAAGGTAATGGAGCCTATGGAATTGGCAGAGGCCTTTACCCCACGTGTGGAAATCAATATAGGTCGAAAGTATTACAAACGGTGGCCAGGACATGCGTCCTCTCATTATGGCTTTGGGTGGCGTACCCATATTTTTACCGATGAGCATACCGGGAAGCGCGAAACAGTTTGGCACCATGGGGGTAGTGTCAACCATTTCCGCAATGAAATTGCCCTGTATCCAGAAGCCGATTTAGGGATTTGTGTGCTTTTGAACAGCCATTCCAAACTGGCCAAAACCGTAATTCCGGACTTACATGGAATTGTAAAAAAGGTATTGGACCAAACACCTATAGAGTTGCAGAACACTCCAAAAGAAGAAACCGCTTCCCTTTCTTTTGAGTAACGCTGTTCGTTATTTCCAAGAGCTTATTTAACGTGAATAACGGATAAGCAGAATAATCGAATTTTTCTTTTCCACGACCCTGAATGGGAGGAAAAATTCTTCAAATCTTTGAGATTAAGAAAAAATCTTTGCCCGCCTTAGGCGGGTTAGGGAAAGAAGATTTTCGACCTTGAATGCTTATCCATTATTCACATAATTTAGATCGGTCGGGTTAAGCAAACAAATCCAAAATAGGTGTCCCGTGCCCGTCCGGTGTGGTATAAAAGGGTCTCCCTTCAATCGTATAATGGGTCTCCGGAGGTATGCCCAAGGTGTGATAGATGGATTGGTGTACCTGATCGATGACTACGGTATTTTCGATAGAGGAACAAGGTCTTTCGTCCGCAGTCTTTCCGTAAACGAGCCCCTTTTTTATTCCACCGCCCCATAACAAGATAGAGCTACCATCCGTAAAATGTCGGTGCATTCCATAAAACTTTTCATCCTCTACGATGTTCGGTTGATTTACTTGATCTCTCACCTTTTTGCCGGGGCGACCTTCCATTATGGCGTCCCTGCTAAATTCACTGGCCAAAATGATCAATGTTCTATCCAGATGCCCGGTTTCATCTAAGTCCTTCACCAATTGGGCAATGGGCCGGTCTATCAACTCCTTCATTTGTACTAAACGTGTATGCCCATTCTCATGGGTATCCCACCCTAAAAAAGGTTCATACTCGGTCGAGACACTTACGAAACGTGCCCCGTTCATGGCCAGTCGCTTTGCCATAAGGCATCCCAGCCCGAACCTTCCCGTATTATAGATGTCATATTTTTCTTGAGGTTCCCGGTTTAAATCGAAAACTTGGGATTCCGGGGAATTTAACAAGCGATATGACTGTTCCATAGACCGCATTAGGGACTCTCGTTGGTAGTCGCTTCCCTTTTCCATCACTTCACTTTTGTTCACCAGTTCCCGATACAGCCGATATCGGGCTTCAAACCGTTTGAGGGACATCCCTTGGGGAGGTAGCACGCTTTCCAACCCACTGGAGGGATCGGGGATAAGAAATGGTCCATATTCACTCCCTAGGAAACCTGCGGAATGAAATGCCTTTAATTCTTCTCCCTCTCCTACGGTAAACCGCTGTCCCATGGCAATAAAGGGAGGGATCACCGGGTTTACAGGTCCCAATTCCTTGGCGATCCAAGCCCCGATATGGGGGGCTTGTACGGATTGTGGGGGTTCATAACAGGTATGCCAGTGGTATTGATGACGGGTATGGAGGATATGCCCTAGGTCTGCCGATTTATAGGACCGGATAATCGCACCTTTGTCCATTACACTTCCAATGGATTGCAGCCCTTTGGAAAAATCCAGTCCGTCTACCACGGTGGGAACTTTAGGGAACGTACTTAGCATTCGTTTGCTCTCCATACCCTTTTCAAAGGGGGCATATGCCTTTGGATCAAAAGTCTCCGTATGGGCCATACCTCCGGCCATCCATAAAAGAATCACGGTATCAGCGGCGGAGTTGATTGTAGGGACCGAAGTACAGGAACTTAGGAAAGAGGAGATAGGGATGGTAGTGGTGGCCGCGGCAAGACTGGCAGCCCCCATTTTTTTCATAAACGTCCTTCGCGAATTTTCTGGATTCTGATCCATAACGTATCAATAAATAAATTGAAATTCGGGCAAAAGCAACGTAGCCCAAAACAAATCCTGTATTGCGGCCTTATCCGGTTTTTCTCCCAAAGCACTTAGCATGGTTTTCTTTTCTTTGGTCGAGGGATTTCTGCCAAGGCATTTTACATAGAGGTCTACGATCATTTTCTCCGTATTTTCCCCATATTGCGCCGACCACTGGGCGGCCCCTTCCGTCAATACGGTATTAAAGGAAGCACCATTGGTCAGTTCCAAGGCCTGTAATAGCGTAGCCTGTTCATCTCGGGTAGTGGCCACATTTTCCCGGCTAGGGCGGCCAAGTGCTTTGAGAAAAGGGTTTTGCCGCACCAAGCTGGCACGGGCAAAAGAGGGGGCCTCATCCTTAAAGCTAAAATTCAAAAGGATATCCCAATGCTTGGAACCATAGTTTCTTGTATTTTGCCAATCCCCATCATCAAAATTTAAATGGAGCCAATCCTTGTCCGGGGGGACATCCGTACTTTTCCAACCTTCGCCCTTTGCCGATCGTACCCAAGTGGTAAGGCTATCTTCATAAACAATTTTCATAAGAAATAAGAGTCCGGCAGGGTTGGCAATAGTACCTTCATTGTCTCCCTCTACGGCTATGATGTTTGCCCCAGGTCTTAGGAATGATACTACCTCCAAAGGGCTTACTTCTTTCCAGTTGCTCCCTTCCGATATCTTCTTCCCGTTGATATATAGGGTGTAGGCGTGATCTACTGAGATGAGGGCCTTGGCATTAAGGATAGGAGTAGAGGGTAGGTTGAACTTATGCCTAAAAAAACGTTTTCCCGGTTCGGGCAGAACGTTCCGATCCGCTTTTATTTCCCTGTGCCAAATTCTGTCCGATGGAATGTCTTCATCAAAAGGATCGTACGCGGAGGCATAATGTACCGGGGCAATGACCTGACTTACGGCATCAGTAAACTGTTCCGCGCTCAATCGACGCCTAATGGGGCCGTTGAACACATATTGGGGAGCGGTAACCTGTGCTATCTCCTCATAGGCTACCGAAGGGAGCTGATAGGCCTTTGAGGTCATGATCATTTTCAACAAGTGCTTTATATCATATCCCGAAGCTATAAAATCCGAGGCCAACCAATCCAGAAGGGGGCTGTTCCAAGGTGTATTGTCCATTTCGTCCACAGGTTCTATGATGCCTCTTCCCATGAGTTTCTTCCATATTCTATTGGTTAGGGTACGATACAGTCGGCCGTTTTCCGGTTTCACCATAATCTCAGAAAGGCTCCGTAAACGGTCGTTAAGGCTATCTCCTTTAACCGATCCCAATTCTGGATAAAGGAAGTTTACTTGGGCCATTTTTCCAATGGGCTTATCGCATCGGTTGAGCTCCAAAACGGAATCCGTGAATATGGAGGCAAAACCATAGGCCTGGTCCAAAGTAAGATTGCTTACAAAACTGTTATGACACGAGGCGCATTTTACATTGACCCCCATGAGGGACTGGCCAATATTTTGGGCTGCTTGCATTTCCGTACGTTGACTGGCATTGACCACCCCCCGCCATTGAATCCCTTTGATAAAACCTTCGGATTCAGGGCCGGGGTTCACCAATTCCTTTACCATACCATCATAGGGTTTGTTTTCCAAAAGGGAGGTATAGAGCCAATCGGTTATCTGTTTTCTTCCCCCGGTAATAAACCCGGTGCCGGAATAGTCGTTCCGCAATAAATCGTTCCAAAAACTCAACCAATGCTGGGTATAATTGTGCTTATCGTCCAGCAAGGTTTCTACAAGCCGTTCCCTCTTTTCAGGGTTGGAATCATCCAGGAACCGATCTATAACTTCGGGTTCCGGAAGTAAACCTACGATATCCAGATAAGTTCGGCGTAGAAAGGTTTTGTCATCAATGGCTTTAGGCCATTTAATCATATTTTCTTGGAAGTAGACATCGGTTAGTTTGTCTATGGGATGGGGTTCCTTAGACCGCGGTAGATCGGGTTTTGATAAGGCCAACGGGGCTTCCGGAAATACCTTAAGTGCCCGGTCCGACCAATGTGCGCCCTCCTGAATCCACAATTTGATCAAGGCAATTTCATGGGCCTTTAATACCTTTCCTTTTTTGGGCATCACCCCTTCATCATCTGGGGATAAGGTAATTCTCCTATAGAGTTCGCTTTCCAAAGGGTTTCCCGGTACGATTATTTCACCGGAATCACCACCCTTGAAGACACCCCTCTTGTTTTCTAGGACCAATCCTCCTTTTTGCTTGTTTTCGCCATGGCATTGATAGCAATTATGCGCAAAAATGGCCCGTACTTCTAAGTTCAAGTCATCTTGTTGGGTTTCAGAAAGGGAGTCCTGTTCGTTTAAATGCGCCAATAGCTCGGATGTCTTCCCATGGTCATACGTTTCTGATTTTTCATATAAAGCGCTCAATAGGTAATCCTCGCCGTGGGTAAGGCTCGCTCCAAAGTGGCCGGTTACCGTAAGAGAAACTACCGAGACAATCAGTACGGATCGATAGGCCAAAAGACTGGCCCATTTCTTTTTCAGGGCTTCTCGTAATAGCAATGCCGTGGCTGTGGCCAGGACCGCCGTAGCAATTCCCAGATACTGATGCCATTGTACTAAGGTACCCGAATAGTCGTCATAGGTGCGAAGCAACCAGCCCATAATCGCTGCCAGTACGGCAAAGGTTGCTCCCAAATAGACCATCCAGTTGATCCCCTCCCTAAGCCCGCTTTGCTTGCCCTTTAAGGTGAGCATTTCCAAAAAAAGGGCAACAATTAATAGTCCTATGGGAAAATGCACGATCAAGGTGTGCAAACGCCCCAATAAACGGAGTATCCCGACCCATACATTTTCTTCCATATTTGAAAATAGGGA
>JBCBSN010000122.1:0-12802 GCA_039819225.1 Bacteroidota bacterium
ATATTAGGATTTCCCTTTTGCACCAGTTTTTTAAACTTCCCAACATCGCTAACCGTTGGGTTGCCCCGATAATGATAAGGGTATACCTGTCCGGGACTAAACTCCAATACCGCATCGGCCGCACTTTCCACGGTCATGGTGTAGGGCAGGTTCATACAGATAAAGGCCTTGTCAATATTTTTTAGGTTTCTCATTTCCGGGATATCCTCCGTATCTCCGGAAAAATAAAGACGTTCCCCGCCCATATTCAAAATATAGCCATTTCCGCGGCCTTTACTATGGAATTTTTTAGCTTCTTCCTTAAGGTTGTACATAGGAACGGCGGTCACTGAAATTCCATACCGTGTTTTGGAATCTCCGTTGTTCAAAACATCAATTTGCGGGGTAAATTCCCTGGGCAGCTTATCCGCAACTGCCTGGGGCGCCACAATTTTTGCCCTTTTTGTATCCAAGGCCCGCAAAGTCTCCACACTTAGATGGTCCCCATGAATATCCGTAATAAGGATGAGGTCGGCCTTTTTTTGTCCTTCAAAGGCCTCGGCGCCACCAACCGGGTCAATGTATATGGTAATGTCCTTCCATTCAAGAACGGCCGTAGCGTGTTCAATAGGGTGTATTTTAATTTCGGTGTTTTTACTTCCTTCCTTCTTGGCGGGAGGAGGTATAGGCCCATTACCATATTCCGGTACGGAATCCAAGGAAGGGCCAGGGGTGGTCTTTTCCCTACACCCAAATCCGGGTAATAGTAACAAAATCCCAATAGAAAGGAACATCGATTTCATATCAGTCCAAATTAAGTTCCATTTTAATATCACTTCGGGCATAGGGCAGATTATCCTCCAAAGGAACCTCCCTAAATCCAAACTTTCCGTAAATATACAGGGCCGTATCCAGTTTACTATTGGAATAAAGCACAATCTTCTTCCAACCATTATTCCTGGCGAATGCAATGGCGTGTTCCAACAATCGTTGTCCTATTTGTAGCCCTTGATAGTTGGCGTCCACGGCCATTTTCCCCAGCTCAAAGATGTCTTTTTCGAAAGGTAGGAAGGCATAACACCCTGCTACGGCCTGTTTCCATTCTGCCATAAAGATAAATCCGCCTTTGTCCAAAATTGCCTCTTTAGGATTGTCCAGCAGTTCTCTATCCTTAGGCTCCACAGAGAAATAACGGTTAAGCCATTCAAGATTTAAATCCCTAAACTGTGAAGCGTGATACGATTCAAAGAATACTATTTGCAAGGACATATCGTGATTATGAGTGAATTGGTTTTAGATATCTTGGAGCTTCCCGATCCTTAAATGTTAATTTTTTTTATTCAAAAAAATCTAAAAGGAGGAATACACCGTATATAGGGTGAATTAGATAGAATTCTATTAAAAGTAACAAGCTTATTTTAATTTCAACATTATGACCGAAACAAAAAGTAACAACGGATTGAAGGTATTGGCAGGTTTGTTGGGTGTGGTGCTTTTGGGTACCATTATCTACACCGTTAGTCTTTATCAGGATAAGAAGAAGACCGAGACCGTGCTTACGGAGGAAAAAGCACTTGTTGTAGAGGACCTTAATAGCTTAAAATCTGAATATGACAAAGCCATTTTGGAGAGTAATGCTACCAATGAAGAATTGGTAGAGGCCCGGGACAACATTGCCAAGTATATAGATTCCGTAAAGAATATGAAGGCAGATATTGCTACGTTGTCCAGATATAGGAGACAGGTAAGTGTATTGAAGAGTGAAAGGGAGCAATTGTTGAAACAAGTGGATTCCTTAACACGTTCCAACACGCTTATTGCCATGCAAAGGGACAGCACTTATAACGAGTTGGAAAAACAAACCGTTTTCAACGATTCTCTTGTAGTACAGAATACCCAGTTGGCGGACGCGGTAGAAAAAGGTTCCGCTCTTAACCTCTCCAAGTTCAATGTAGATGCCGTTAAGGAGCGAAACAGCGGTAAACTGGTATCCACTTCCAGGGCCAAAAGCACGGACAGGTTTAAAATATGCTTTACCGTAGCGGACAACGTTATAGCAGAAGCTGGCGATCGTGAGTTTTTCATGGAGGTATTGGATCCCCAAGGGAACGTTTTGGGGGAAAGCTACTCCAAGACCGATGAGTCCGGAGCTTCCGTAACCTACAGCAAGGCTACTAATTTCTATTACGAAAATAGATCTTTGGACGTTTGTGATTACATCAATAAACCCAGTGGGGATTTCCAAAAAGGAAATTATATGGTAAACGTCTATGACGACCGCTTAAAGCTATTGGGAACTTCCAAGTTTACGCTTAAATAGCACACACTATCCATGAACGAAAAGGGGTCGGTTTTGCATTGAAACCGACCCCTTTTTTCTTGGAACCAAAGTCTATTTTAACGTGAATAAAGGATAAGCTTTTTTCAACTCGAAAATTCTTTTTCCCTTGCCCTAAAGGGTAGAATTTTCTATATCATGTCATTATTCAAGAGGATTTTTTCGCCCTTTAGGGCCGGGGAGCCAAAAATCCGGCTTTATTCTCTTATCCATTATTCACGTTATTTTAAACTCCCCACCATATCCTCAGGTTTTACCCATTGGTCATATTCCTCTTCTGTAACATGACCTAGTTTAACAGCCTCCTCTCTTAAGGTAGTCCCATTTTCATGCGCCGTATTGGCAATTTCGGCAGCCTTGTAATATCCTATTTTAGTATTTAGTGCCGTCACCAGCATCAAGGAATTGTTCAATAAGGTTTTAATGGTCGTATGATTGGGTTCAATACCTGTGGCACAATTCACATCAAAACTTACACAGGCATCCCCTAACAATTGTGCGGATTGCAAAATATTGGCCGCCATCACCGGTTTAAAGACATTAAGTTCATAATGCCCTTGTGTGCCTCCCACGGAAATAGCGACATCGTTGCCTATAACCTGTGCGCAGACCATGGTAAGGGCTTCACATTGGGTGGGATTTACCTTGCCCGGCATAATGGAACTTCCAGGTTCGTTGGCCGGAATGATGATCTCCCCAATGCCCGATCGAGGTCCGGAAGCCATCATACGAATATCATTTGAAATCTTGTTCAAGGAAACTGCCAACTGTTTCAGAGCCCCGTGACTTTCCACTATGGCATCGTGCGCAGCCAAAGCTTCAAACTTGTTCTCGGCGGTCCTGAAGGGAAGGCCCGTAAACTCTGCGATATATTGGGCTACCAACACATCATAACCAGCCGGTGTATTAAGGCCCGTTCCCACGGCGGTGCCTCCCAAGGCCAATTCACCTAAGTGATCTAAAGTATTGCTCAGTGCCCTTAGGCCATGATCTAATTGGGAAACATAGCCGGAAAATTCCTGTCCCAAGGTCAGGGGGGTGGCATCCATAAGGTGGGTACGTCCAATTTTAACGACCTGGGCAAAATCCTTGGCTTTTTTGTCCAAAGTATTCCTAAGTTGAGTTACCCCTGGAATGGTGACCTCCACTATTTTTTTATAGGCTGCGATGTGCATTCCCGTAGGGAAGGTATCATTGGAGGATTGGGATTTGTTCACATCGTCATTCGGGGCAATGGTCTTTTCACCTTCACCTATGGTTTTGCCTGCGATCTCGTGGGCCCGGTTGGCGACCACTTCGTTTACGTTCATATTACTCTGGGTACCAGAGCCGGTCTGCCATATCACCAAAGGAAATTGATTGTCATGCCTACCCTTCAAGATCTCATCGCATACCGTTGCGATCAAATCCCTTTTGTTTTCCGGTAAAACGCCCAACTCATGGTTGGCATAAGCGGCGGCTTTTTTTAAATAAGCAAAGCCATATACAATGTCCAAAGGCATGGACCCGGACGGCCCTATCTTAAAATTGTTTCGGGAACGTTCCGTCTGTGCCCCCCAATATTTATCGGCGGGGACTTGTACCTCGCCCATAGTGTCCTTTTCTATTCTATAGCTCATAATCATATGGATTTTAGGCCTACAAAGGTACGGCTTAGCCCTTGTATTTCATTTGGCGACCACGAAAAAATTAACCTGAAGGAACCAATATTTTTCGGGTTCAATTTGCAATATTCCCTCTTTTCAAACTATCTTTGTTTTTATAATAGTATACCGAGTATGTTCGAATTTGATCAATATTTAGGATTCCTTGCTTTTTTGACCATATTGACCATAGGCTTCTGGCTTATGATTTTTTTATTGCTATTTGTGGTTCCCTATTGGTTGACCGGAAATCTAATCGAATTTTTCAAGGAAAAGCGAGAGGCGAAAAAAGCCCGGAGAGAAGCATAAAAAAAAGAAGCCGTTCGGCTTCTTCTGTTTTATAGGACAACCTTTTGTTTAATCTTTGTTTTTCTTCTTTTTCTTTCGTTCCTTTTTCTGTTTCTTCTTCGTCTTTTGCAAGCCGTCTTTTTGAAGTTCCTTAAACGCCTCGTACTTGTCCGGAGGAAGACCGGCCTGTAGCTCGGCATCCTGTTCCTTGGCTATTTTCTCCAGGCCTTCCCGCATTTGATCCGCTGGTAATTCCAATATCTGCATCTCAATACGTTTTTGCAAGTGTTTTTTTAGGATGGAACTCAGGACCGCGGTCTCAAATTCATTGAGTTCCAAGGTTTCGGAGATTACTGGCATTTGCCCGTCAACGATCTGCTCTGCCGTCATGGGTTCCGGTTCCTTGGGTGTCTCCTGAACCTGCGGGATCGCACTTCTTCTCCTATTGTTAAAACGACTATTGGGATTTCCAAATTGCGCTTGTAGCTCGGCCACGGTCAAAAAGAATAGGAGCAAAGCTGCAAAATATCGGGATAAAGGTTTCATGATTTTTAAAATAAGTTAAAGGGATATCAATATACTACTACATTGCTCATACATCATTCAAAATATATGCCAATCTAACAAAATAAAGTAGAAGTAAAAAAAGTGCTAAAGTATTTCCCGTATTAATTCCGATGGACGGCCTAAAACGGCTTTGTTTCCATTGACTACAATAGGGCGTTGGATCAACTTGGGGTATTGAATCATCGCGTCCAGGATATCCTCATCGGAAAGCAATCTCCCCCTAAACTTCTCTTTCCAAATAGCCTCGTTCTTGCGAACCAGGTTTTCTGGGGATATGGCAAGGCAGCCCAGTATCTCCCGGAGCTCTTCTTTAGTGGGTATCTCCTCCAAATATTTGATGACCTCAAATGGTTTTCCGGATTGTTCAAGGACTTCAAGACCCTCACGGGATTTTTTACATCTGGGGTTATGATATATTTTGATCATGGGTCAATTTAAAGTATGTATCAAGATTTTTGGGCCGTAATACCGCTGAGGTAAAGATACCAAATTCCAAAATTTCCATGGCACTGTTCCAAGAAATGGGTGTACGACAAATTTCCGTAGCCTAATATTCGACCTCCCTTAATCTCCCGATAAATCGGGAGAAACTCCTCCCCGCCTTGCCGTCTTGGCAGGGCTGGGTGGGGTCTTTCATGAAAAAGAAGCCCAAAAAGACAGTTTATGCCCAAAACCGGAAATCTATCGTACACCCCAGGAAATCAGATTTACAATTCCAATGCAATCAACTATTTTCCCGCGGATAGATACGCACCCCCCATTGCCAATTCCCTAAAAAAAGCAGCTGTTAACTTTTAATGGATAAAAAGTTTAAGGATTATGCCCCCAAAACATTTTAATCTACATCTTAGCCCTTATATTACAGTACAATCCAACGAGAACAAATGGCCTTAAAAGTTGTAATATCCCATAAAACCAAATACAGTTATGATCGCAGGGTAAAGCTATCGCCACATATCTTTCGTCTTCGTCCGGCACCACATAGTAGAACACCCATTGAGGCCTATTCCATAAAGATAGTTCCCGAAGAACATTTTTTTAATTGGCAACAAGATCCCTTTGGCAACTATCTGGCGCGCCTGGTCTTCCCGGAAAAGACCGATATGCTTTCCGTAGAAGTAGAAATCATCGCAGATCTAAAGACCATTAATCCCTTTGACTTTTTTGTGGAGGATGCCGTAGAGGATTTTCCCTTTACCTATTCCGATGCTTTAAAAAAGGAATTGCTGCCCTACCTGGAAATCGCTGAGGATGGCCCCTTATTAACGGAATGGTTGGCTCATCTAAATCCAAATCCACAACGCACAATCGATTTTTTGACCGGTTTAAACAAAAAGTTGTACGATTATTTGGACTATACAGTGCGTATGGAACCTGGAGTACAGAGCTGTGAGCAGACCTTGGAAAGAAGATTGGGTTCCTGTAGGGACTTTGCTTGGCTTATGGTACAGGTTCTGCGCCATTTAGGGCTGGCGGCCCGTTTTGTCTCCGGATATTTGGTACAACTTGCCGCCGATGAAAAATCACTGGACGGTCCCTCCGGGCCGGAGGCAGACTTTACCGATCTGCATGCCTGGGCGGAGGTATATTTGCCCGGTGCCGGATGGATAGGCCTGGATGCCACTTCAGGTCTTTTGGCAGGGGAAGGGCATATCCCGCTGGCCTGTACCCCTTCCTTTGAAAGTGCCGCACCGGTCTCCGGATTTACCGATCCTTGTGAGACCCAATTTGAATTTGACAATTCGGTCACACGTATTTTTGAATCGCCCCGGGTCACCAAACCCTATACGGAGTCGCAATGGAATGCTATTTATGATCTTGGTTTTAAAGTAGAGGAGGAACTGCAACAGAACGATGTTCGTTTGACGATGGGCGGGGAACCCACCTTTGTTTCCATAGATGATATGGAATCCGGGCAATGGAATACCGAGGCCGATGGGGAACATAAAAGGGAATTGGCCAGTTCACTCGCCACTAGGTTGCTTAAGACTTTTGGGGAAGGCGGAGCGTTGCACCATGCTCAGGGAAAATGGTATCCTGGCGAACCTCTTCCGAGATGGCAAATTGGCATACATTGGCGAAAGGATGGGGAACCCGTATGGAAAGACCCAAAACTATTGGCCTCCTTTACGGAAACGTATTCCCTGTCCAAAAACATCACGTTCACCTTTTTGAAGACCCTGTGTGGATATTTGCAATGCGCTAACGAGAGCATTATGCCTGCCTATGAAGACGCCTTTTATTTTTTATGGGAGGAACGCAAACTTCCGGTAGATCTGAATCCAAGGGAATACAACAAAAAAGATACCGCCTTAAGGAGAAAACTGGGTGAAATATTGGAGCGGGGGATAGGCAAAACAGTAGGGCATGTGCTTCCCCTGGCCCATAAAAAAATGCTTTGGATCAGCAATCCATGGGAGTTTAGGGGAAACCACCTGATACTTACTCCAGGAAACTCACCCATAGGTTTGCGGCTTCCCTTGGAATCCTTGCCCAAAGATCCCGAAGTACCTTCTGAGCCTACGGTGGAACCCGAGTTGTTTGAGCCCAAACCCCCTTTGGAGGCCTATGGTACCGCACTTAAGGATAGGATGGTTTCCAAAAAGGAAAAAACCTTGGATAAACAGCCCTATGTACGCACGGCCATCTGTGCAGAGGTACGTGAGAAAAAATTATTTCTTTTTCTGCCACCCATGGATAGTGCTGACGCTTTCTTGGATTTGGTAGCCAGTATTGAGGCTACCGCCAAGGAACTTAAGGTACCGGTAGTGCTTGAAGGCTATGAACCGCCTCGGGACAACCGGATGGAGGTACTCAAGATTACACCTGATCCCGGGGTCATAGAAGTAAACGTGCATCCTGCCGAGAATTGGCAAGAGCTCACACACAACACCCTTACGCTCTATGAAGAGGCCAAAAAATCCAGATTGGGAACGGAAAAGTTTATGCTGGACGGTAAACATACAGGTACCGGTGGTGGCAACCATGTTACCCTAGGTGGAGCGACCCCGGCGGATAGCCCGCTTTTAAGAGATCCCCAACTGCTTCGTAGCCTATTGACATTTTGGCAACACCATCCTGGGCTGTCCTATTTATTCTCCGGGGCCTTTATTGGGCCTACGAGTCAGGCGCCACGGGTGGACGAGACCCGGCTAGAGAATTTGTACGAACTGGAAATCGCCTTTTCCCAAATCCCGGAAGAGGGCGAAGTTCCCTTTTGGTTGACCGATCGCCTCTTCCGGCACCTTTTAACGGATGTTACCGGAAACACGCACCGTGCGGAATTTTGCATAGATAAACTGTACTCCCCGGATTCATCATCGGGCCGCCTGGGCATACTGGAGTTACGCGCCTTTGATATGCCCCCCCATGCCCAAATGAGCCTAATGCAGATGTTATTGGTCCGCACCTTGGTTTCCTGGTTCTGGAAGCACCCCTATAAACACGATCTGGTACGTTGGGGTACGGAACTACATGATAAATTCCTTTTGGAACATTATGTAAAAGAGGACATTGCCGATGTAGTCGCCCAACTTAATGAAGCTGGCTATCCCTTTCAATTAAATTGGTTCGATCCCTTCTTTGAATTCCGTTTTCCGCTCTATGGTATGATGGAGATCAATTCCATCCACCTGGAACTCCGTATGGCCATAGAGCCGTGGAACGTTCTTGGCGAGGAAATGTCGGGCCGTGGAACGGCGCGGTATGTAGATTCCTCTTTGGAGCGGGTACAGATCAAAGTCCGGAATTTTACGGAGGAACGCTATAGTATAACATGCAACGGCGTCAAGGTAGAATTGAGTCCCACTGGGGTAAGAGGGGAATATGTGGCCGGTATACGCTATAAAGCTTGGGAACCATGGTCGGCATTACACCCCACCATTGGCGTAGATACCCCTTTGGTGTTCGATGTGGTAGATATGTGGAACAAAAGATCTATAGGGGGCTGTACCTATTTTGTGGCCCATCCCGGAGGGCGTTCCTATGACACCTATCCCGTAAATAGCTATGAGGCGGAATCCCGCAGAATAAATCGTTTCTGGGACTTTGGGCATTCGCATGGTGAAATCTTACCGACAGAAACCGCAGCTTCAACAAATTTTTCAAGTAGAACCGTAGAACCTAAGGGTGCTTCAAATACCTTTGTATATCGAGAAATTCCCGTAAATCCAGAATTTCCCCATGTTACCGACCTACGAAAAAAGTGACCCAGGAAAATATGCCGACAACGAAGACGAACTGGCTGGAAAGTTACCGTACCTATCAAGGGTATGATGAATTGTATACTTCAGCGGCCGAAGTAAAGGACTATTGGAAAAAGCTTTTTGCCCAGTTTGAGGAACTTGGGGTAAACGAACTTACCGCCCGTCAGAAGGATATGGATTGGCTACTTTCCGAAAACGGGGTTACCTACAACGTGTACAATGACCCAAAGGGAATGCACCGCCCTTGGAATTTGAACCTTGTTCCTTTTTTATTACATCAAAACGAGTGGAAGACCGTAAAGGCCGGTCTTCGCCAGCGGGCAGAACTCCTAAATCATATATTAAAGGACATTTATGGGGAGCGCTCCCTAATAAAGAAGGGTGTAGTACCCCATGAGGTTATCTACGGACATAAGGGATTCCTTAGGCAATGTTCCGGCATCCCGCAAGTGACCCAAAAGTATTTATCCATTTATGCCGCAGATTTGGCCAGAGGTACGGACGGGCGTTTATGGGTAGTGAATGATCGCACGGAGGCACCATCGGGCATGGGCTATACCTTGGAAAATAGATCTACCACAAGTAGGATCTTACCTGGAATCTATAGTAAAATGAACGTTACCCGATTGTCCGGTTTCTACCAGGAACTGAATCAAATGTTGGAGGATGCCTCGCCTACAAAAAAAGAGCATCCCAATATCGTAATCTTGACACCGGGATCCCATAACGAGACCTATTTTGAACATGCCTACCTAGCTTCTTTTTTAGGGTATCCCTTGGTACAGGGCAATGATCTTGTGGTACGTGATGGTTTTCTTTGGATGAAATCCTTACAAGGTCTAAAGCAGATCGATGTAGTGCTCCGAAGGGTGGACGATGCCTTTGCCGATCCCTTGGAACTCCGGGAGGACTCTCACCTTGGGGTTGCCGGACTATTGGACGTAGTGCGCAGAAAAAACGTTTCCATTATAAATCCCGTAGGCAGCGGGGTGATGGAAAATCCGGGATTGATTCCCTTTATGCCTGGGGTAGCCCGTTACTTCTTGGATGAAGATCTGATATTGCCACAAATTGCGTCCTGGTGGTGCGGACAGGAAAAGGAAAAAAAGTATGTTTTGGAGAACTTGTCCAAACTGGTCATTAAACAAATAGATAGTACCAATAGGGAAAGTATCCATTTTGGAGAATTTTTGAATTCCGGGGAATTGGATCAGCTCAAACAAAAAATAGCACAAAGACCTTACCGTTTTGTGGCCCAGGAACGAATCAGTTTTTCCACGGCCCCTAATCTAATAGAAGAACATCTGGAACCCAGAAATCTGGTTACCCGTGCCTTTTGTATCGCCTCTGGAAACGACTACGCTGTAATGCCCGGTGGATTGGTACGTGTGGCCCCGGATAGGGAGACCATCCGTGTTTCCAACCAGCGGGGCGGTACTAGCAAGGATTTTTGGGTGTTGGCAGACGACCCTGTAAAAGAGGATAAAATACGGCTCTGGCAACGTAGGTCGTCGCTATCCATTTCCGGCTTGAACGATCTTCCAAGCCTCACGGCCGAAAATCTATATTGGGCAGGCCGCTACGTGGGCCGTGTATTGATCAATGCCCGATTTTTGCGTATGACCTTGGGGCAATTGGCCATGATTCAAAATAGGAACCAAGAACCGAATTCGGACAAACTTCGCATTCTTTTAAAAACGGTAACCCATTTGACCGGGACCTATCCGGGTTTTGCCAAAAAGGCCAAAGAGGGACCGCAGGCCATTGAACATCCCTATGCCGAAATGCTTTCGGTCATCAAGGACAAGGATAGAGTAGGCAGTTTGGCCCACACCATAAATATGTTCGGAAATGCATATTATGCTATTCGTAATTTATGGTCTTCCGATATGTGGCGCGTCTTCGAGGATATCCAAAAAGTATGGAAGTCTTTCCAGGACGAAGAGCGGCCATCGATGACAGGGATACTTAGGGTGCTCAATAGGCTCATAACCCGTTTGATCGCTTTTATGGGCCTTATTGAAGAGAGCATCATGATCAAGCAAGGCCTGTTGCTTTATTTTATTGGGCTGCAGTTGGAACAAAGCATGCTGACCATAACCAAATGTAGGTCCCTTTTGACCATTAAGTACGAAGATGCCACGGAGTACGATCTTTTGGAATATTTATTGACCAGTCACGAAAGCCTGAATATTTATCGGTACAGCTATCGTTCCTATATTCAATTGGCACCGGTATTGAATTTAGTGCTTTTGGATCTGGAATATCCACGTTCCCTAACGTATATGATAAATAGGCTACAAAAAGACATTGTGCGCTTGCCCCAATCGGAAAAGGACAATCATTTGACAAGCTATCAAAAACCAGTGTTCGAGGCCTTTTCCAAGCTCCGATTGGCGGAAAGCAATACACTGGCGGCTACTTCAGAGTCGGGGAGTTACATAAGGCAGGACCTGGATACCTTACTGGAGGAACTTTCCAATTTGCTGTACAAAACCTCCCAGGCGATCACCAGCACCTATTTTAACCATACGGATGAACAGAACCAGCTGATCGTTCAGACCTTTCCCCTATAAACATGCTTTTTAACGTAACCCATATCACCAAATACAAATATGATGCCCCCGTAAGTTATGGGCATAACATGGCTACACTTAGGCCCCGGGAGTCCATGGGGCAAGAATTGTTGGATTACAAGATAGCGATTACCCCTGAACCCTCTGAAACGTCGGAACGGCTCGACTTTTTTGGCAACTACATTACCCGGTTTTCCATGCAAACGGAGCATGAGGAACTTAAGGTAAAGACCCAAAGCAGGGTAAAAAGGGATTATGGCAGATACCGGGATCAATTCTTCTCCCCGGCCTGCAAGAATATCACCATGGACCAAGCCTTGGCCACCTTGAACTCCACCGAGCCGGAAATCTTGGAAGCCAAACAATTTACCTTGGAGTCCACCTTCATCCGAAAAACGGATAAGGGCATATTGGAATATGCCCAAAAATCCTTTCAGGGAAATCGTTCCGTATTTGAGGCCTCATTTGAACTGATGCAGCGCATTTACACCGATTTTGATTTTGTTTCCGGTTTTACCACCATATCCACCCCCATTAATGAGGTGATGCAGGAGAAAAAGGGGGTCTGCCAGGATTTTGCCCAGATCGCCATCGCCTGTATCCGTTCCATGGGACTACCGGCCAAGTATATCAGTGGCTATATAGAGACCCTACCGCCACCGGGTGAGGAAAAATTGGTAGGTGCCGATGCCTCCCACGCCTGGTTCGCTATTTTTATCCCCGGATTTGGCTGGGTAGACTTTGATCCCACCAACAACCAGATTCCGTTGGACCAGCATATTGTGGTAGGGTGGGGCAGGGACTACTATGACGTCCCTCCGCTTAAAGGGGTAGTCTATGGCAGCGGTACCAGCAAACTAAAGGTATCCGTGGATATTGCCAGAATGGAATAGCGGTTTCCTTAGCTATCATTCCGTTTAACCCCCAATATTTTCACAAAATCAGGACCTGGCACACTACAAGGAATATGTGAAAAAGCAGGTGAAAAGTATTACTTTTATGACAAATCAATTGGGTTATTCGGAGTGTTCCGGATATCCAATAGTTGTAAAACATTTTGAAAAACTTTAGAATTTAATGGGAACTTGGGGTGCAAACATTATGGACAATGATACTACACTAGACATTTATTCTAACTTTTTCGAAAAATATAACAAAGGGGGTGGACCGTCTTACGTTTCAAAAGAAATCAAACGAGAATTTCAT
>JBCBSN010000123.1:0-12667 GCA_039819225.1 Bacteroidota bacterium
ATTTCGCCACCTTCCTCTTTTACTAGTAATGGAAGCGGATGTTCGCCTTCAGCTTCTAACTTTAAGAAAATTTCGTTATCCTCTAATGCTATGGACGCATCTTCTTCATTGCCATGACGTACCGATAAGGATACCTCTCCATTGTTGTTTACCACACCAATATCAAAGCATGTCCTGCCCATCACGGACAGACCACCTCTTGTAATACCATCATCACCTGTTAACTTAAGTTTTGTTGTTGCAGAAAATTTAAAGTCTGGAAACATTTGGGTGATAACGTTAGGGGCTTTCGCTAAATCGAAATTTAAACTGGGTTCCTTATGCGATTTTATTGAAAGCATTCCGTCCTTTAAGGTAAAATAGTCTTTACCTGTATTGGCCGGCCATTGCCATTGCAGACCTATGGCATCATTTGTAAAGTCGTCGCTCTTTTGAATTTCAAACTTTTCACCATTATACCCAGTGTTTGGCATGACATATTCCATCACTGGATTACCTATTCCATCCCCGTCTTCGTCTGTCCCTATTACAGGCCAATCATCTGCCCACTTTGCCGGGTGCAACCATGAGATACGACCAAGAACGTTTACCGACTGAAAATTAATAAACCACCAATCGCCATTTGGTGTGTCGACCAAACCACCTTGATGTGGTCCATTTATTTTAGTATCTCCAGTTTCGCAAATCACCCTAATTTCATAAGGCCCTTCTGGATTTTTTGAACGCATTGCCGTCTGCCAACCTGTTGGAACACTTCCAGCCGGGCACAAAATATAATAGTAGCCGTTTCGTTTCATGAATTTAGTGCCTTCAATAATGAAGTGTTCCCTATCTGCTGGATACTTCTCTCTATCAAAAGCATCAAAAACCACCTTATCTTGAGAGATTAGTTCTGTTGCTTCCCAATTCATTTCTGCCACTGCTATTCTAGAATTGAACCCCTTTCTGGATTTGGCATAGGCATAAGATAACCAGGCACGTCCCGTTTCTTCATCCCATAAGGGTGATGTATCGATCCAACCTTGCACTTTTTTGATTAAATGTGGTTTACTCCAAGGTCCTGCAGGGCTTTTAGCCTTAACCATGTACGCGCCGGCATCTGGATCTGCCCAAAATATCCAAAAGTAACCGTCATGATAACGAATGGATGGTGCGAATACACCTTTACCGAGTCTAG
This sequence comes from Bacteroidota bacterium, assembly GCA_039819225.1. Classification (GTDB taxonomy): domain Bacteria; phylum Bacteroidota; class Bacteroidia; order Flavobacteriales; family Flavobacteriaceae; genus Ulvibacterium. The sequence continues at coordinate 1,178 of JBCBSN010000123.1, forward strand.
GTGCATTGTAATCCAATTCATTTTCTTTCCTATTCTTATATGTAAAATGGGCATCTGGTACTACTTGAATACCATGTCCGATAATGGTCCAGTTTACCAAATCTTTTGAATGCAGAACTGGCAATCCTGGTACCATATTAAAGCTTGAAGCAGTCAAGTAGTAATCATCACCCACACGGATAACATCTGGGTCAGAATAGTCTGCTGGGATTATTGGGTTTTTATATGTCCTTTGAATGGAGACATCTTCTTTAATAGTTGTGTCCTTTTCAAAAGCTGTTCTCTTTTTAACCTTATTACATCCTGTCTGCAACATGACTATGATTAAGACTATGCCTGTTTTAAATAAAGCCTTAAATGAATACTTTATATATTCCAATGTCTTGACGTGATTTGATGAACCCATTTTCTAATGATTTCCTTTGTTTTTAATTTCTGCCAATAGTTGTGTTAGTTCTTCAACTTTCTCGGGATATTCATTGTACACATTATGTCTTTCCATAGCATCGTCTTCAAGATTGTACAACTGACCATCGAACCGTGTTTCATGACCTTTAGGGTCAAAAAAGGCTGAATATTTATCCCCCCCTTTTTGTAAAATCAACTTCCAATTCCCTTTACGAATGGCAAATTTTCCACTCCCGGAATGGTGTACCATTTGCCCTCTTACAGGTTCTTGTACATTCTTAAGTGTTTCAGTCAAATCGTAACTATCTATACCTTGATTTGCAGGTTTTTTGTTTCCCGTAAGCGTATATGCAAGACCCATCCAATCGGTAAGGCATACCAATTGATCGTTTACACTGCTTGCCACTACTTTTCCCGGCCAACGGACAATCATGGGTACTCGGTGACCACCTTCCCAAGTATCTCCTTTTAATCCTCTAAAATTACCGTTGGCTTTATGTCCAAATTGTTTAATGACCTCGCCGGAGCCTTTGTGGTATGGTTCTCCCTTTTTTGGGTCTTCTACTCTTGCGGGGGAACCATTATCGCTTGTAAAAACAACAATGGTATTTTCTGCGAGACCAATCGCTTCTAATTGCGCTTGTACTTTTCCAACCAAATTATCGACATCTACCACAAAATCGCCGTAATCCCCAGCTTCACTTTTTCCTTTAGCTTCATCTGTAGGGTATAATGGCACGTGTGGTGAGGTTAAGGACAAATACAGAAAGAAAGGTTTACCTTTTTTGCCTACCTCATCCAAGTAGCTCAACGCTCTCTTTTCTATAGCTGGATGCACTTCTTCCAATTTCCAGCCTTTTTGAAACCAACCTGTATTACCGTACAAGGTGTCTGGTTTAATCATAGATGGTGCTTCGCCAATGATTTTACCGTTTTCCCAAAAACAGTATGGGGGCATATTGGGGCAATCGAAACCATAGCTATAATCAAACCCCGCATTCAAGGGACCGCCTTTTATGCCCTTGGATAAATCGATGCGTTCATCTCGGTCATCCGCTCTCCAAATACCATTGATAGGCCATGTGGTGGGATAACCCTCTTTTACTTTCCAATCGTACCCTAAATGCCATTTGCCAATGTGAGCAGTCTCAAAGCCCCCTTCTTGGAAAACCTTGGCAATAGTTTCGACTGAATCCGCTATTAATTCCAGATCATAAGATTGCAATACACCCTTTTTTAAAGGTGAACACCAAGCGTATTGTCCTGTGAGCAGTCCGTAGCGTGTTGGAGTACAAAGCGATGCCGGAGTATGTGCATCTGTAAAGCGCATTCCCTCGCTCGCCAATTTGTCAAGATGAGGAGTAGGGATTTTTGATTCCGGGTTGTAACATTTCAAATCCCCATAACCAAGGTCATCGGCCAAAATAAAAACAACATTGGGTTTGGCGTTTTGAGCCTTAATTTGTTGTTTGGGTTTTTGGGAACAACTTCCCAAAACCATAAAAATGATAAAGCACCAGATGTTTAAGAAGTTCAAGGACAATAGTATATGTCCAATTTTGAACCCATATCCATATGATTCTTTTTTCATCTTTTGTTGTCTGGTTTTAAGCACCATTTTTCACGTAGTGCCATGTGCATATCCCGTACCGTTTTTTGATAATTAGGGTGTTCAGATAAGTTTTCCAACTCTAATGTGTCCCTTTTATGATCGAATAACATCCTGGCCTGTACGTCAAGAGAATCATTCACGTATTCAGTGTAGAATAAATCGTCTTTTATTAAGGTTACACCGGAATTATATTTTACAATTGCATAGTCTTTGCCCCTATTTTTTCCTTGCAGAAGTGCGGCCATGCTCTCGCCCTGAACGTCCTGTTTTTTGGGCAATCCGGTCAACTCTAAAAGGGTCGGATAGATATCAATAAATTCAACAATGCTTTTTACACGTCGTGGTTTTTTCCCAGGTACTTTTATGATGAGTGGTGTGTGAAGAGAAGATTCAAAATTGCAATGTTTGCACCACATTTTGTGGTCACCCAAATTCCAACCGTGATCCCCTATAAGAACAAAAATGGTATTTTCCGATAGTCCTGGCCTTTCCAGTTCGTCCAGGATCTTTCCTACTTGGGCATCCGCGTAACTTAAACTGGCATAATAACCATGTATCATTTTTCTGGCCATGGCATCCTGGAGGTCACCCTTTTTTGGAACATTGTAATAATGTCTTAATTCACCAAAATGATGAAATGCTTCTTTGGGGGTCGATTCAGGACGTAAATAATTGGCCGGTAATTTTATTTGCGTTGAGTCATATAAATCCCAATACTTGGTTGGCGCGTTAAAGGGAAGATGGGGTTTAAAGAAGCCGACTGCCAAAAAGAAAGGAGTTTTACTCTTATTTAGTAATTTAAGGGTAGCAATGGTTTTGTTGGCCAAGCGTCCATCAAAATAGGCCGTATCTGGAAGATTTGCTTTTTCATAGGGCAGTGCACTCTTAAAGGTACCCGACCAATCATCGAGGGAGTTTAAAATTTCAAGATTTTCTTTATCTTGATAGTCGCGAAACCCACTTTCATTGGAATAACGGGGACGCCAATTCTCATCCCAGGCGGATTTATCATCATCGGCGAAGTGGTATATTTTGCCAAATGAATAGGTTCTATAACCATGCTGTTTGAAGTATTGGGGCATGGATATTGCCTCCGGGCAATCGGAACTTTTTCGGCTATCATATCCTTTGAATCGATTTAGTGTTGGTCTAAGTCCTGTAAGTATACTTGCACGGGATGCGCCACAAACGGGCACATTAACATAGGCTCTTTCAAAAACTATACTCTGTCCGCCAAGCTTGTCTATATTGGGAGAGTGGATATGTTTTGCACCATAAATACCGAGTTCCGGTCTTAGATCATCCACCATGATGAACAAAACGTTAGGGCGTTCGCTTTTTTGATTCAAGGTATATTTTGATTCCTGCTTACAACCCATGGCCATGATGGTCAGGGAAATCAATAAGACTGTTCCAATGCCTATATTGTTTTTCTTCATATGAAATGCAAAGGCCATATCATTTGTGGATCCTGCTTGTAGCGTTCAGCTCGGTTTTTTCTCCCAGGTCTCCCTGTTGTTTCATCCAAATGTCCAAGGCTTTGCTCAATTTGGCCTTTTCCTGGGTCAAGTAGTGGGCATTGGCCAAATTGTTTTTCTCCCAAGGGTCGTTGATGATGTCATACAGTTCTTCCGCTGGCCGAAATTGATATTTTCTAACCCAATCATATAGTTCGGTACTGTCCTTGGTTGCCTGGATCCAGTTACCAAAATGCCGCCCTTCCAATTCGGTTTCGTTGTTTTGAAAAGGCACCTCATGATTCAAATTTTTAATGTATTTGTAGTTGTTGTTCCTAACGGAACGAATGGGATAGGACGGAGATCCATTTTTAACGCCGACCGTGGTGTGTATCCCAAAAACAAATTCTCCATGGTGTTCGGTTTTCCCTAGCAATACATTTTTAAAGCTCTTGCCATCGAACCCCCTGTAGCCACTACCATCGCATATACCGGTATCAATCGAATCCGGGTCTTCTCCAATCAGATCAAGCAGGGTTGGTACCACATCCACATATTGGCACATAGCGGAAGTAGTATTTCCCCTTTCAATTTTACCGGGCCATTTGGCAATAAAACCTGTCTTTAACCCTAGGTCATAACAGGTCCATTTGGCAAATGGATGGGTCGATCCTTGTTCACTTGTAAATATTGAAATCGTATTATTTTCCTTTCCTGAACTTTTGATTTTGTCCAAACATTCCCCCAACAAATCATCCATATAAGTGATTTCCGCATAGTATTTGGTCAGTTCTGTGCGAGTGAACTCCGTGTCCACCATGTAATCGGGAATGTCCAAGGTATTTGGATTGTACAACGAGCTATCTCCCCTATTCCAAGGAAGGTGTGGTTGGTTTTGCGCTACAATGACCACGAATGGTCTGTCACTTTCAAAAATGGAATCCAGGTGGTCAAGCGCAATGTCCATACCTTTCCCGTCATCACTGCCCCTGCCCCCTAAATAAGTGAAGGGGAAGGATGCTTTGGGGCCATAATGCTGTTTTCCGATCAAGGCGACTTCGTATCCTTTCTCTTTGAAATAGTATGCAATGCTCCTTACCCCATCGTACACCATACTATGATTTGGATAAGCGCCGCTTCTAACAGGAAACAATCCGGTAAAAATCTGTTGCCTGGTAGGAGCACACATTGCCGTACCGGTGAACATGTTGTGAAAGGTGATGCCTTCATCTGCCATGCGTTGGATATTTGGAGTACTTACATCAGGATTGCCATAAACACTGCAATCCCTCCAAGTCATATCGTCCGCAAGAAATAGAAGGATGTTTGGCAACTTCCCGTTTTTATATTTTGAATTTTCCCTGCAACCCGTAAAAAAGAGCGTTCCAATGAACCCAAAAAGTAAAATTTTGGGAATACGGTTAAAATCCTTAAAAAGGGAAGAAAAGACAGCCATATTGTGAATCAAAAAGGGATGTAATTGAAATTCATTCTTCCTAACGTTAAGAATCCTTTGCATTTGAAATAAAAAAGGGCTCCATTATTACTATCGTTCAGTGCCATTGGCCCTAGCCAAAAAACCGACCAGATAGTACGGGCTTATTCTGGCCGGTTCCAACTAACTCAAACTAAATGACAAATAAAATGATGGCCTTAATAACCGGGGTTTTGGTCCCAGTTGTTAAGAATTACCACGTTCTCCGGAATTGGAAAAAGCTCCCTGCCGTTTACCCAGTTGGTTACGGGAAATGGCTGTTCTTCGCTCCATCCATCTTCACTGTTTTTGTTAAGGACAACATCATCAAGAAGATTATATCTGTTCAAATCGTGTCGTCGATGTCCTTCATAACATAATTCCCAAGCCCGCTCTCTTAAAACGGCATTTCTAAATCCCGTCCGGCTTCCAACAGATTGGCTGCCGGCGCCATATGTGAAATGACCATCGATATTGTCTGCCACTGAAAGATTCGGAATACCTGCCCGCATTCTAATAGTGTTTATCGCGGTAAAGGCTTCTGCGGTAGGTCCGCCATTGGCTTCATTCAAGGCTTCGGCCAGCATTAAGTAGACATCTGCATAACGAATAAAGATTTTATCATGGCCGTCCCTGCCATCGCTGGCTTTTGCAACTTCGTCGTAAAAATATTTGTTTACCGCATGAGTACTGGCGGTGGCCCGTGAAAGCCCGGAAACTTCTCCGGTTTCATCATCCGTATAGAATGCCGTATAATCCGTTATTGCTACATCCTTTCTTAAATCATTCCCTTCATAGGTGTTATAAAAGGCTATATAAGGATGTCCAGGTTGCCTCCTATTTCCCGATTGTCCATCTGGCCAAATCTGTTTGCCCGCAATATTGGTTTCTACCGGCCCAAAAAATACCATATGGTTACTTCCGCTTGGTACTCTTGTCCACTTATCTACCCAAATACGTTGGTTTCCCGAAACTTCATTTTCCAATGTAAAAATCTCATCGTAGCTAGCGACCTCTAAAGAATATGGAGAATCACTAATCAACTCCCTCAAGAGAACAACGGCTCTATTCCAGTAATCATTATTAAGACCAAATTGACCGGCACCCTGAATATAGGCCTTGGCAAGCAAGGCGTGGGCCGCCCAGCTAGTAGGAGTACTGGGTAGCCGGGATTCTTCCGGGAGAAACTCCATAGCATATTGGAGATCCGGTTCAATAATTTCTTGGAAAACATCCAAAACCGGCCGTCTGCTATTGTCCACGGCGAGACTATCCTGGGCTTCTGCCACAGTAGTAACCGCGTTGGTAAAGATGGGCACGTCGCCAAACAAGCGCACCGCATTAAAATAGGACCATGCCCTCATAAATCTAGCCTCTGCAATACCTTCTTCTTTAAGGTTTTCTTCCAATGGGGATTCGTCTATCAATTCAATAATGGAATTGGTGGACTCTACCGTTCTAAAAATACCGTCCCACATATGTCCGGGAATGGCAGAGGTTGCATCCGTATTATGCTCCTCAACGTTTCTCCTAAAATTATTGTTTAGTCTAAAATACATAATGTCCGTTCCCACGTCCCCCATATAAACGTAACCTGTTCTATTGGCCCAAAGTAAATTGTCATCGGCTACATAAAGGGCGTTCAGCAGTACGTCACGGCCTCCTTCGGTCGTGAGTACCGATTCTGATGATAAAGAATCCAACGGGGTGATTTCTAAATAATCTTCACAGGAACCCATAAATAAAATGAGTGCTGCCAATGTAACTATTGATTTATATAAAGTCTTCATACGAGTTTATTTGCCGATTAAAAATTTACTTGAACGCCCAAAGTGTACACCTTTGCCAGAGGGTAAGCTCCAAAATCCAAACCTTGAATTGTAGTTGATCCCGCAGTATAATTAGCCTCGGGGTCAATCCCGGAATAATCGGTGATCGTTAGGATGTTTTGACCGGAAACATAGAATCTTGTGGATAGGCCCAGGTTTGAAATGGGCAAAGTATAACCCAATGTTATATTTCTAAGCCGTACAAACGAACCGTCTTCGATCAATCTCGTTGAAATCAACTCATTGCCCTGGCCGGAGAAATTGACCTTAGGCAGGAAATTTGAAGGATTTTCGGGAGTCCAAAAATCAATTGCATTCGGGGTTCTGTTGTAAGCTACCCTACCCGTTTCCCAAAATGTCCGATTATAGTTTAAAACATCCCGACCTATTTCTCCATTGAAAAAAATGGACAGGTCAAAGTTCTTGTAACTAAAGTTCTGCGTAAAGCCGAATACAAAATCCGGGTTTGGGTCGGCTATGACCCTTTGATCGTCCTCGTTGATTATTCCATCGCCGTTCAAATCCCGATATCTTATTTCACCAGCTTCCCAAATTTGATCATCCGTACCATCCCCAGAAGGCCCTGGCAAAGTAGTATCCTCTTGAAATATGCCATCAAAGACATAACCGTATACGGAACCCAAAGCGCTCCCCTCTTCCAACACATAGGCGTTCTCCACACTACCGATCAAAGGGCGTAAGTTCAAAAACACCCTTTCTTCTCCCGTACCTAAACTATTTACTACATTGTCATTTTGAGAATAGTTTAAAGTAGCGGACCAACTGAAGTCATCTCCCCCTATAATATCCCCGGTTAATGAAAGCTCAATTCCTTCATTGGTGACCTTTCCTATATTTTGAAAAGCCGAGAAGGAGGATGCCGGAAGGTCCGCGAGTAAAAGAAGGTCATCGGTTATTTTTTTGTAGTAGTCAAAGGCTCCGGTTATCCTGTTGTTAAAGAGTCCAAAATCCAAACCTATATTGGTCTGTGTTGTTGTTTCCCATTTTAAATCAGGATTTCCCAGGCCATTTTGCCTAACTCCGATAATCCCTTGGGAATCTTCGTCATCAACCAAGGGCACGGGAGGGGAATCGGTAAATGTTACAAATTGTAATCCCACGGGGATTTCCTGATTTCCGGAAATACCCCAACTTCCCCTTACTTTTAGATTATTGATAAAACCCTCGGAATTAAAAAATGGTTCTTCACTGACCCTCCATCCAAGGGCGAACGAGGGAAAATATCCAAATCTGTTGTTTTCCCCGAATTTGGAAGATCCATCCGCACGAAAACTGGCAGTGAACAAGTAACGATCCTTTAGAACATAGTTGGCCCTGGCCAAAAAGGAAAGCAGTGCCCATTCGGAAGCAGAAGTTCCTGTGCTGTTTAAATCAAAGACTTGACCTAATTGAAGTGCATTAAACCCAAGGGCATCATTGGCAAAATCCTCCGTTCCCAACGCTAGTTGTTCCACATTTTCGTTTTGGACGGTAACCCCTCCAAGTAGATTCAATCTATGATTGTCTTTCTCCAAATCGTAATAGACCAAATTCTCGATCAACCAATTGGTCAAATTAGCGGTGCTCACGAACCCTTTGTTATTTATAACTTCGGCACCAAATGGGTGGTTGGTAGGATAAAAAATATTTCGTTTGGATGAACTTACGTCCCCGCCCAAATTCAATCGGTACCGCAAACCCTTGGCAAGGGTAAGCTCGGAAAATAGTGTTCCAAAAGTCCTGTTGGTGGTAACATTATTGACCACATTGGATGCGGTGGCCCCAAGTGGGTTCATAACCTGATCTCCACTAATCTCATAGAACTGATTAAAGTTTCCGTCTTCATTAAAAATGGGCATTAACGGACTTAGCCATTGTCCCCAAGTGTAAGGTGAGTTCCAAACCCTATAATTACCTCCACCACCTGCAATCTGAACATCGTTATCCGAGATTGATGAATTTAGGCTTAGACCAAATTTAAGCCAGCTTTTTGCCTGTAGATCCAAATTAACCCTAACACTTCCTCGTTGAAAGCCAGTATTACGGATAATTCCATCTTGCCTGAAATAATTTAATGTTGAAGAATATTTGATTTTTTCACTTCCTCCATTTAAGGAAACAGAATAGTTTTGAGTAGGGGCACTATCCTCAACAAGCTGTTCTATCCAATCTGTATTGTTTAGCGGAGAATCTGGCAAGGGCTGTGCAAAAACCGCTCCTTGGGCTTCAGCGGCCCTTAAGTAATCCAAGTGTTGGGAAGCATCCATAAATTCAACGTTGTTCGCAATGCTTTGAACGCCATAAAAGCTCTCCAACGTAATATTGGATTCGCCCGTCTCACCTCTTTTGGTGGTGATCAAAACAACCCCATTGGAAGCCCGGGAACCATAAAGGGCCACCGCAGAAGCATCCTTAAGAATTTCAATAGACTCTATTTCACTTGGGGAAATGGTATTTAGCGGATTGGATACCTGAACTGAATTGCCTCCAAAACCTGCAATCGAAGGATTTGCCGGTGATCCTGCTTGATTTGGCAGTATAGGCAAACCATCTATTACATAAAGGGGCTGGTTGCTTGCGGAAATAGAATTGGAACCTCTGATCTTTAATGAAATGGCACCTCCCGGGGCACCCGAAGTCTGCTGTAACTGGACACCGGCGGCCAGACCTTGCAGCCCTTGATCAATAGTAGCTATGGGCTGTTTATCCAAGTCTTCTGATTTAATGGAGGATACCGACCCGGTCAGATCCGATTTGCGTTGGGTGCCGTATCCAATAATGACCACCTCATCAAGAGAGGTTTGTGATTCAGCGAGTATGACATCAATACGATTTCTATTTTGGACCGGGATTTCTTGAGTGGTAAAACCAATATAGGAGATTTCCAATATAGCATCGCTATTTTCCAGATCAAGGGAAAAATTACCATCAAAATCTGTCTGGGTTCCGTTATCGGTACCTTTTTCCACGACGTTGGCACCAGGCAGAGGAGTACCAAATTTATCCTTGACCGTACCCGAAACTTGTAATTGCACTTTCTCCTTTAATGGCAATTCCGAAGAACTATCTCTTGAAGTTTCTGTGTTTCTCCGTACGATTATAGTCTCCTGTTTTGTGAAGTCATACGTAAAATTTATGGGTGTTAAAAATCTATCCAGCAAATCACTTGTCTTAATGCTTCCCTTTTCGAGATTTTGTTTTGGGGCATCTTTAATTAGATCAGGACGATAGATAAACGTATACCCCGTTTGCCTATTTATCAACCTAAAGGCCTGTTTAACGTTTAATATCCTGTCTTCCTTGATGTTGACCACGGTATTTTGGCCAAGTCCGTCCAAGGGACTAAAGGCCAGGGCAAATGCGCAACAAAGAAATATGAACATCTTCATAGTGAACTTCAGAAGAACCCTACCATAATGGAAAAAGAGTTCCCTATCAAATTTTGATTGCATAAATTTGTTTGGTTTAGTTATACATTGTTTTAATTAAACTCCTACTAAGGGAAGACGGTTAATGCTGTAGGAGGTGCTAACCTCTTCCCTTTTGCTTTATCTTATTAGTATTGCCTTATCCTTGATTACAAACTTCACTTGACCGTCACTGGAGGCTTCCACAATACGCAGAATATCATCTATTCCTTTGGTTCTTTTCAAAATCCCCGTAAATTGGAAGTCCTTGAGCTTTTCATTTTCAAAAAATACCTCGGCATCATACCATCTTGATAAGATGTTCATCATATCCTTTAAGGAGGCTTCCTCAAAAACAAAAAGGCCATTCACCCAAGAAACGATATTGGAAGAATCCACGTTGGACACGGCTATGGAATTGCCGTCCAAGCTAACCCGGGATTGTTGATTTGGCCGGAGCGTTTTACTTTTATCGTTTGCGTTTACCCTAATTTTTCCTTCAACCAAGGTGGTAGTAATTCCATTTTCGCCATCATAGGCGTTAATATTAAAGATAGTTCCCAATACATCGATATTTTGAGCCTTTGACTTCACCTGAAAACCGGCTCCATCATGCGCTAAACTGGACGAAACTTCAAAATATCCTTCCCCGTAAAGAAGTTCTACCCTACGCGTTTCCCCCTTAACAAACTTGACGGGATATTTCAGCTTGGAATCGGAATTCAACCAAACCTTGGTACTATCCGATAGCTGTACAAAAAATTGTCCTCCGCGAGGTACGGTCAAATAATTATATGCGCCACTATGTGATGAACCAACAACAGGTTTGTCAGATCCATAAATAAGGGCTTCCCCATTGCTCTTTAATCTTGTAGTTTCAAATTCTTTCCCTGCTTCTAAAACTACCTGATTTCCATCTTCCAATGTAAGAACAGCCTTGTTGGAACCGCTTTTAAGAACAACCGGAGGGGAATACGGATTCTGGGCCTTGTTTCCAAAGTAATGGAAGCTGTAAAAAATAGCTCCGCAAATCAAAAGTACCGATGCGGCGACGGCTATTTTTTTATAGACATTCAATCTGTTTTGTCGTTGATTATTTTTTAGCCTCTTTTTAATGGACTTCTTTGCTTTCTCTGAATCATATTCCGCCATGGACTGTGTTATTAGGTAATGGAGCTTAACATAATGGTTGAAACGGGCAATATTTTTATCCTCTTTAAGCCAAACATCCAAGTTTTCAAGATCCATAAGATCCGCCTCTTGACCCAAAAATTTAATAATCCCGATAAGGATCTTACTTTTT
>JBCBSN010000124.1:0-12638 GCA_039819225.1 Bacteroidota bacterium
AAGGGAAGGCACATATTTATTGAGTCCGCCCCCAAAGGTACCCACCCATAAATCCCCGGCTTTGCTTTGGTAAATGGCAAGGATATAATTATGGCTTAGGGTTTCCGGGTTTCCGGGGAGGTTTTGGAACACCTCAAAACGGGGTTTCATCTTTCTTTTTTGAGAGGGGTCCAATCTACATAATCCGTTTCCTGTGCCTATCCAGAGGATCCCCTTGTCATCTTCAAAGATATTTCTAATAATATCACTGGAAATACTGGCATAATCCAAGGTATTGCTCGTAAAAATATCCTTCCGATAACCATCTTCCTCAGGAATCCAGCGCAGTAGGCCCCCTCCATATGTTCCGATCCATAAAATTCCGTCCCGGTCTTCCAATATCGTAAAAACACTATGTTCTATCTCGGGAATTGCAATGATATCCTGCTCCCTGATCTTTTCAGGTTCTTTGATATCTACTATATGAAGCCCAGGATTGCCCTCACTTCCGATTAACATTTTCTTCTCGCCCTTCATATTTATTTCCTGAAGCGCAAAAGTCTTTGGAACGGTCTGAAAGCTCTTGAAGTTATCATAACGCCTATCATTTTTATAGGAGAGCAAGAAGTTAAGGCCTCCACCTTCTGTGCCGATCCAGATGTCCCCACGGCTATCCTCATACATCGCACGAATCTTATCATAACTCAGACTATTGTCAGCTAGAGTTTTACGGATGTGCAAAAACTGTTTTCGCTCCGGATCAAATTTATTGACTCCTCCCCCGTTGGTCCCCACCCAAATGATACCGCTTTGATCCAGAAACAATGATTTAATAATATTCTTGCTGATACTATTTTGGTCAAGGGGGTTGTATACGAATCTATCCGTAAGTTCTGGAAGTCCTGTATTAGTAGGGTTTTCATAATACAGAAGGCCGTCATAGGTACCTCCCCAAATGTTTCCTTGGTTATCCAACAACAAGGTATTGAAATTGCCGTCCGAAATCTTTTGCACCTTGGCTAGGTCATGGGTTTCTTTTTGCATATAAAGCCCCATATTGGTCCCAATGACCAACCTCCCCAGGCGATCTTGTACTATGGAACCTACAATACTATGCGGCAATGCCAGGGTTTCATTCATAGACTTAAAATAGATATCGCCATTCTGGTCCCTCGCCAATTTGTGCAGCCCTTCCACCCCGGCCACCCAAAGTTGGTTTTTATTATCCTCAAAAACGTCATAAATCAATTTTCCGTCCCAGCCGGTGCGCCGTGGTCCTTGTTCCAAATGATATCTATGAAAGATAGCAGAATCCAGGGGCTTGTCCAGATCCAGCATATTAAGTTCTTTGTTGGTCGCTACCCATAGCCTGTTCTTGTGATCGACAAGTAAGTCCGTTATATGATCGTTCCCAAGACCATGGGTCTTGTTATGATCATGGGTAAATGATCTGAAAGTTTCTGCAGAACGGTCAAAAAAGTTAAGCCCTTTTCCCGTGGTGCCTATCCAAAGGTTGTTGTTTCTATCTCCCGCGATTTTGAAGATCAGGTTGCTCGAAATGCTTTCTTCCCCCCCATGACCTGGTTTATATATTGTAAAATCATAACCGTCATATTTGTTAAGGCCATCATGGGTTCCAAACCACATAAATCCCAGTTTATCTTGATATATGGTGTTTACATCATTTTGGGATAGGCCGTCCAGGGTACTAATATGCTGGAATTGAATCTTATCTTGGCAAGACACCTTTGCAACCCCAAGGAACAAAAGCATAAAAGTGTAGATACTTTTTTGAGCGATGGACCCGATAAGAAAGGCCTTTGTCATAAGTTAATAGGATTGAGCACTAAATATACTGAAATATACTGTCCAATTTAAAAACCTCAAAAAGTGGAGTTATGTAGTTGGTTTCCGATTTTAGGCAAAACAATTATGTGAACCAAACCTTAAACCCTGCCTTTTATGTGGTCCTTTTTTCGAGGAAATTCTCTTATCATATCATGGTTTTGTAATTTCAGGCTATGGCTATTCACCGGCAAAGAAACCTAATCTCAAAATTAGGCACTGCCTGCTCGGATGAAAATCTGCATAACCACGAAGTGGTTTAAACTTTTATGCGAAATAGGCGGAATCCCGGAAGGATGAATGAAAGAATAAAAAGATGCAATACCATTTTGAAGATTCCCCAGTAATAGAAGATCCTTTACGTCTCGTAGGATTTTGCCACCTGCCGTGAACTCCCCAATCCTTCTATCCCTAGTTCCACCACATCCCCGGATCGTAGATATCTTGGCGGATCAAAACCAAGGCCCACACCGAATGGGGTACCGGTAGAAATGACATCCCCGGGGAGTAAGGTCATAAACTGACTGATGTAACTGATCGAGGTTGGAATATCAAACACAAAATCCGAAGTATTGCTGTTTTGGAGCATTTCTCCATTGACCTTTAACCAGAGGTTTAGATTATGTGGGTCTTGGATTTCATCTACAGTGGCGATAAAGGGTCCCAAAGGCGCAAAAGTATCGCAACTCTTGCCCTTTACCCATTGCCCGGAACGTTCGATCTGGAAGGCCCGCTCACTATAATCATTATGCAACATATATCCTGCCACATGATCCATGGCATCGGCCTCGGAAACATAGGAAGCCTTTTTACCGATGACTACGGCCAACTCCACTTCCCAGTCTGTCTTTTCACTATTTTTGGGGATGATCACGTCATCATTGGGTCCCCCAATGGCGGAAGTAGCCTTAAAAAAAAGCACCGGTTCCTTAGGAATCTCCATGCCCGATTCTTCTGCATGTTTGGCATAGTTAAGGCCGATGCATACGATTTTAGAAGGACGACAGAGCGGTGGCCCCAAGCGCGTTTCGGGCTCCACTTTTGGGCAAGTACTTTGATGAACGGACAGCCACTTCCCTAATTCGAAAAGGCTACCGTTTCCAAAAAAATTCTCGTCATAATCCTGTCCAAAAGCGGATACATCCAGCCAGGTACCATTTTGCATTTGTATTCCCGGTTTTTCTTTTCCTACCTCACCAAATCGTACTAATTTCATGTAATTCTTTATTTTATTGTCTTTTCCGCGAAAGCGGAAAAACTATTGATTAATGATAGTTTTTGTTGAAAGACCAAATGCTCAGTCCCCGTTCAACTTTATAAATCCCCCATCTATGGGAAAGTCCGTTCCGGTAATAAAAGAAGCCTCGTCCGAACATAAATAGACAACCAAATCGGCCACTTCCCTGGGTTGGGCCATTCTACCAATTGGCTGGGTCTTGGACAATTTATCGAACATTTCGGCCTCCTTTCCCGGAAAATTGGCCTTGAGGTATCCGTCCACAAAGGGCGTATGTACCCTACCTGGGGAAATACTGTTACAGCGCACCTTATATTCCAAGTAATCCTTAGCGACGGAATATGTCATGGTCAAGACCGCGCCTTTGGATGCCGAGTACGCAAAGCGATCATTGATACCCACACTGGAAGCAATGGATGCCATGTTCAGGATAACCCCTCCATTTTCTTTCATATGGGGAATGGCACAATGGATACAATTGTACACCCCCTTTATGTTTACCGCATAAATTCGATCCATATCGGCTTCGTAAGTATTTTCAACATCACCAATATGGGCAATGCCGGCATTGTTCACCAAAATATGTAAATCGTTATCCCTGGCAATCCGGGCTACGGCTTCCCTTACTTCCGATTGCTTTGCTACATTTATCGAGTGTTCTTGCCCCTTTCCACCAATCCTTTCGATTTCGTCCACGGTTCCCCGGGCCCTTTCAGCTTCCAAATCAAAAATATGCACTTGGGCACCCTGGCCCGCCAAAGCCTTGGAAATTGCCCGGCCAATACCACTACCACCTCCGGTTACTATAGCCGTTTTTGTACTAAGGTCGAATTTCATTTCAATATTCAATTCTTAGGAATGCTGTCAGAAGCAATAAAAAAAGATCGCACTTCATTATTTATACCGTTTTCTATCAATACCTCGGGACGTTCCAACTTGAATTCCTCCAAAACCTGGGGAGAAACCTGGGTATCCCAAATATAAAGCCTTTTTAGATCTTTCCAATCCCTAAAAAGAGTTAAGGAGGCATCTCCGATCCTCGTCTCAAAAACCTTTAGGAACCGTACTTTTTCAAGATGCCCCAAGGTATCCATCTCTACATCGGAAATGGGAGTACGGTCTACTTCAAGCCACTCCAAATTGGGACAATTGGCGGTAAAGGCCATTTCCTTTTGCCCAATGGGCAATCCACTCAGATCCAACTCCACAATATTCTTTTGGATAGGTATCAGATCAAGTACCATTTGAGCATCATACTTCGGGGGCATATATACATTTACCTTAAGGGCATTAGTGGCGTTCGCCATTCGGGTCAAGGTTAAGTAATCGGAAGACAATCGCAATAAGGTACTGTCCACCACCTTGGGTAAGGTTTCCCAATTTTGCATGGGATCTGGAACCATAAGATCTTGTATCAATTTCGCCAAGGGTTCTGAAGGTTCCAAATGATCCATACGTAAGGTATCCGATGCGCCCAAGGCAATCCAGCGCTCTAAAATCCGTATCTCATTGTCCTGTAGTGGTCGCTCCCCTTCAGGAGGCATATGTTCCTCGTCCTCAACGGGCAAATGCAAACGTCTGATCATTTCACTCGCTTCAGGTTGCCCCGGTATCAGGGTATTCCCCTTTTCGCCCCCTTTGCGCAATCCGGGCAGCCCGGTCATGAGCAATCCTCCTTTCTGTTTGTTGGGATTATGGCATTGCACACAATTTTGCTCCAATATAGGCTGTACAATATGGGCGTACACCAGGGGGTTTTCAGGGATTTCCATAGGCGCTTTGCCCGTGGGGAGTGTCAGGAAATCCTCGCCATGGGTAACCATTCCCCCGTAGTGTCCCGTAAAAAAGACCAATCCCGTAATGGCCAAAGGGATGCCCTTGGCGAAAACGGGGTTGTGCCATCCTGTGCTTTTTGCCCAATACCAAAGAACGGCCAACAAGGCCAAGGCGCTGCCCAGCCACTTATGCCAGAAAAGCAAATCGCCCCGAGTGCCCGCCTCCTTACCCAAGAAAAAACCCGAAATAGCGGTCAACAAGGCGGATAGCACCCCTACCAACAATAAATTGGGGGGGACGTTTCTCCCAGTAAGGCTTAAAAATATAGCGATGAGAAGCAATACGATCGGAAAGTGTAAAAGCAGGGGGTGCCAACGTCCGATCCAGGCGACCAGGACGGGCAACTCCAAAAAAGATTCGAACAGTAGACAAAAAATTAGGAATACGGAAAGTCCAAAAACGACATAATCCGTCCATTTGCTGCTCTGAGTGTTCACCATGGATTATGCCAAAATATCTTTCACCACATGGCCGGCCACGTCCGTTAAGCGAAAACGCCGCCCTTGATATTTATAAATGAGGTTCTCGTGATCCAGTCCCATGGAATGCATCAAAGTGGCGTGAAAATCATTGATATGTACCGGGTTCTCCACCACATTATACCCAAACTCGTCCGTCTGGCCATAATTCAGTCCCGGTTTTATACCGCCTCCGGCCATCCAAATACTAAAGGCCCTTGGGTGGTGGTCCCGGCCGTAATTGTTCGGATCAAATTTTCCCTGGCAATAATTGCCCCTGCCGAACTCTCCGCCCCAGACCACCAAGGTATCTTCCAACATCCCGCGTTGCTTTAAATCCAACACCAAGGCTGCGGAGGCTTGGTCCACATCCTTGGCCTGACCTGCCATTTCATTGGGCAAATTGCCATGTTGGTCCCATCCCTGATGATACAGCTGTATAAACCGCACGCCGTTTTCTGCCAATCTTCTAGCCTGAAGGGCATTGGCCGCATAAGTGCCCGGTACCTGACAATCTTCGCCATAAAGCTTTATGATGGATTCCGGCTCCTTGGAAATATCCATGACGTCCGGAACGGACATTTGCATGCGATAGGCCATTTCATACTGTGCAATACGTGATTCTATTTCATCGTCCCCGGTCTCTACATGATGCATTTTGTTTAGGGAGGAAACATGGTCCAACAAATGTCTTTTGTCCGACCGGGAAAGCCCTTCAGGATCATTTAGGTAAAGTACGGGATCCTTTCCCGAACGCAACAACACCCCTTGATGTTTGGAATCCAAGAACCCACTGGACCACAGCTTGGCATACAATCCTTGGCTATTGCCTTTTCCCCTGGAGGTAAGTACCACAAAAGAAGGTAGGTTCTTATTTTCGCTACCCAGACCATAACTTAGCCAAGATCCCATACAAGGTCTTCCTGAAATCTGACTCCCCGTTTGAAAAAAAGTGATTGCCGGGTCATGGTTTATGGCCTCGGTATGCATACTTCGTATTACGGTAATCTCATCCGCTATCTTGGCGGTATAGGGGAAGAAATCACTGATCCAAGTACCGCTCTGTCCATGTTGTTGAAACCCCACTTTCGGGGGCATTAAGGGAAACTTGTTCTGATTGGCGGTCATCCCGGTAAGGCGCTGTCCATTTCTGATGGATTCCGGTAGGTCTTCCCCCATGCGCTTGCGTAAGGTAGGTTTATGGTCAAAGGTCTCCAATTGCGAAGGAGCCCCTGCCTGAAACAAATAAATGATACGTTTGGCTTTGGGGGCAAAATGGGGCACACCAAGCGCTTTGGCGGCGACTTCCTTTGACGGTCCCTTAAAAAGATCGGGAATCAACAGGGAACCTAGGGCCAATGAGCCGATGCCCACACTCAATTGTGAAAAAAAATGACGCCGGTTTACTTTTAGGGATGGTTTTTCCTTTGGTCCGTGATGATGTCCCATTTTGCTACTCTTTAGTTATGGTTTCGTCCAGATTATAGATGACCTGAGCGGTCAACATCAAGGCGGCGGTCTTGGCCGGATCGGTGTTCAACTGCTCATATTCACCAACTGCGACCAATTGCTCCGCATCTTCTGTATTGTTCAAATAGGCATCCAATGCGTCCTTGTAATATCTTTGTAAAGTAGAAAATTCCTCCTCTTTGGGAGGGCGCACCAAAATACGGCGGAATATCTCCCGGACCGCCTCATCACCCTCTTTATTTTTCAAGAGGGTCCGCTGCGCCATGACCCGGGCCGCCTCCAGCACCTGAATATCATTTTGAAGTGCCAAGGCCTGCAAGGGCGTATTGGTCTTCTGGCGGCGCACCTCGCAAAAATCCCTTGTGGGCGCATCAAAAATAGTCATGCTAGGCGGTGGTAGTGTTCTCTTCCAGAAAGTATAGAGGGAACGTCTGTACAGGTCTTCCCCACTATCGGGGACGTACTTGGTGAGTATACCCCTCTTCCCACCGGCATTGGTTTCCTCCCAGAGACCCAGTGGTTGGTAGGGTTTTACACTTGGGCCTCCAATTTCGGTATTCAAAAGACCGCTGGAGGCCAGGATATAGTCCCGTATCATCTCCCCTTCCATCCGAAAACGGGGCGCCCTGGCCAGCAAAATATTTTCCGAATCGGATTTTTTTAGGTCCGGCCGAAGGTCGGATTTTTGTTGATAGGTAGCGGAAAGCATTATTTTTTTGACCAACTTTTTGATATCCCATCCACTTTCCATAAAGTCCGCCGCCAACCAGTCCAACAGTTCGGGATGGCTGGGCAAGCTACCCTGAACCCCAAAATCCTCGGAGGTCTCTACCAGTCCCCTGCCAAAGAGCATCCCCCAAATACGATTTACGAACACCCTAGCCGTTAGCGGATTATCCTTGTGGGTTATCCATTGGGCCAGACCTAATCTATTTTTGGGCATGGTATCCGAAAATGGAAAAATTCGTGCTGGTGCATTGGGATTCACCGAATCGGTCGGTTGGTCGTATTCCCCACGGTTAAGGATGTAGGTTGTCTTTGGGGCGGAATCGTTCATGACCATGACCTTGATTTTGGGAACCTCCTTCATATTGATAAAAGAGAGGACCTCTTTGGTCTCCTCGGCCGTAATCTCCATATAAGGGGGATCCGCAAAAAACTTTTGTCTTGCCGCCTGTACCGCATCCATTTGAATGCCTTTTTCGTTTACCTGATTAAAAAAAGCGAACAGTTCAAAATAGTCCTGCTGTGAAATAGCGTCATATTTATGGTCATGGCAGCGCGCGCATTCCAAGGTTATCCCCAGAATGCCTTTGCCGAGTGTATTTGTACGATCCAACACATAATTGGTCCTATACTCTTCCTGTATAATCCCGCCTTCCTGGGTAATGGGGTGATTTCTGTTAAAGCCCGTTGCTAAAATTTGCTCCTTGGAAGCCCCGGGCAACAAATCCCCTGCGAGCTGCCAGGTTAGAAACTCATCATAGGGCATGTTCCGATTAAAAGCATGAATCACCCAGTCCCGCCAGGGCCACATGGTTCTATAACTGTCATCCTGATATCCGTGGGAATCCGCATAACGAGCCACATCCAGCCATGATTGCGTCATACGCTCGCCATAAGCCGGGGAGGCCAGGAACGTATCTATTACCTTGGACATGGTCTCTGTGGACGTATTTGCCATCAACGACTTTACCTGCTCCGGTTGCGGTGGTAGTCCTGTAAGATCCAAGCTTATCCTTCTGATAAGTGTGGCCTTGGATGCCTTTTCGGAGGGGGATAAACTATGATTTTCCAATTTTTCAAGGATAAAGGCATCGATTTCGTTTTGTCTCCAATTCGGGGTTTGTGTAAGAGGGATCTCTTTCTTTTTTGGTGGGATATAGGCCCAATGCTTTTCAAACTTTGCCCCTTGTTCTATCCATTTTTTAATTAATCGTTTTTCATAGGAGTTTACGCTCAATTTAGAATCCGGGGGGGGCATCATTATGTTTGGGTCATCAGTGATCAGATGTTGATATAACAAACTTTTAGCCGGTTTTCCGGGTACCAAGGCATAATTTCCAGGACTTTCGCTTAACTCCAAAAATGCCGTCTCCTCCAAGTCCAGACGAAGACCGGCTTTACGTTTGTTGGCATCCGGTCCATGACAGGTGTAGCAATTGTCCGAAAGGATAGGTTTTATGTGAAAGTTATAATCTACCTGATCTGGGATACGAAAATCGGCATAATCATCCGAAGTTTCATTAAAAAACCCAGAGGTAAAGCCATATAGCAGGCCCGCCAAAACTACCAAAATGGCAACAAGAAGAACTTTCTGCTTCATAGATTTTTGTTCGATCCTTAAATCGACGGTCTATAAAGTTACTAAAATCATCGCGATAATGACAAGCAGTATGGATAAACCAACACTAAATATGGATAATGGCAGTAATGGAATCCAAATAATCTACCTTATTTGGTGAACACCAAATTGAACTTTACGATTACATCGTCCCCGACCACAATTTGGCCGAACATAGCAGAGGGAGGTACCATATTGTAGTCCTGAAGTGTAATGGTATGCTCTCCGGAAATGGTAAGTTTACCATCGGCATCGGTCATTTTGGTGGATACTTCCACATCCTTCTCCACACCGGCAATATTTAAAGTGCCCGATGCGGCATTATTGTCCTTAAACTCTTTAAGGGCAAAGGTGACTTTAGGATGTTGCCCGCCTTTAAGTGCATTAAAGGTTTTCTTATCCATGGTGGAACCACGTTCGCTTTTAATATCGGCCACGGGAACTTCAAAAGTAATCTCCTTGGGCATATCCGTTTCTGCCTTCAACTTGCCCATCATAGTATTGGCCGTAACCGACCAATCACGCAACGTGGAGGTACCATCAATGACCAGGGTACTTTCAGCGGATAAGGTATAGGTTTCTTGGGCCAGCCCGGCAAGGGTCGTAAAAACCGTAAGTAAAAGTACGATCGTAGTCTTCATCTATTTTGGATTTAGTTGATTTTCAAATTTATATTAGCCGTCCCTATTCGTCCAAGACAGTCTGCCAAAAGGCATCTTTTTCTTCCTTGCTCATGGGTTCGGTAGGACTCACCAAACGCATTCCCAAATAATTGCTATCCGTAAACCACCAAAAGCTTTTGGGTATCTGTGGATCGCGTTTTTGAAGCTTCAAACTTGATGCCGATCTTGAAGCTGAACGAAGTTTATCAGAATCATCGTCCCAAGAACCACCACGATAGGATCGCGGGTGAATTACTGTAGGCACCATCCAGGGATTATTGTCGTCCAAAGTGGTATACGTGTCCTTTTTATATTCGTCCAGTGTCCATTCCGCCACATTGCCGTGCATATCGTACAACCCCCAGGGATTGGGTTCCTTGGTTCCTACCTTGGCGTATTTCTTATCCGAGTTCTTATAGTACACGGCATAGGTATCCAAGTCTTTGGTAGTGTCCCCAAAACTATAGGCCGTTTCCGTCCCGGCACGGGCCGCATATTCCCATTCGGCCTCGGTTGGGAGGCGATACAACCTTCCCGTTACGGTACTTAGCCATTTGCAAAAGACAAGAGCAGAATAGGCGGACATACTAACCGCGGGAAACCCTTGCTTGCCCATACCATAGGAGGGATCCTCATAGGGTGGACTGGGCCGGGTAATGGCATCGATCTTCATTACGGTATCATCTTCCAACTTGGCGAACAACTGCTGGTTTTGTTTAAAAAAAAGTTCAAAAATCTCCCAGGTTAGCTCATATTTTCCCATGTAGAAAGATTTTATCCGCACTTCCCTTTGCGGTCCTTCATCCGGTTTTCTTTCCGCTTCGGATTCCGGGCTCCCCATCATAAAACTTCCTTCGGGAATCAAGAGCATATCAAAACCCAAATCCGTGGCCGCAATTTTTTCAGTATACATTTTTGGGTCCATATCCGTCTTTGGGTCCATATCCTTAGCAGGTGTCTTTTCCACAACACCTTTTTGTGATGTACACGATAACAGTGATGCGCATAATAAAACCCAAACGGGGCCGTTGATCCGCGCTCTTCTTCTAATAGACATTCTTCTCATAATGCATTGGGATCTCATGGTTATTTTTGAAGGTATATGGTTTTCCTTGCCCTCATTTTAAAAGACCACAAATTTAATCACAAAAAGTGGAAGATTTGATAAAGACCCGTCAGTTTTTCTAAAGACCAGGGGCATCTTCCCTTTATTTGGATCAAGAAGAAACTGAAGTCACCGTTTTTAAGCCCTGCCCCCGTTTCCCTCTCAAAATATGGAATGTAATCAGAAGTACGATAATCAAAAAGATTCCCCCTCCAATAACAAAAACGGTTGTGGCTATAGCTTCAAATAGAAGTCCTCCCAAAACAAGGCCCAACATACTTGCCATGCTACCCATACTATTCCCGTATCCTTGGATGGCTCCTTGAATTTGGGGTGTCCCTGTTCCCGCCAACAAAGCTAAAAAACTAGGCCACATAAGGCCGTTACCAATAGACAAAAGTGTATTTGCCAAATAGAGCACCACCAAGCTCTCCATCGAAAGCAATAAAAAACTCAGGGTCAGAAAGAGGGCCCCGATCAAAATCAGTACGGCATTGCTAAGTACGCCCGAGAGTTTGGAAAGCACGGGGCCTTGTACCAAAATCATAATAAAGCTGGAATAGGCTAGGAAAACACCAAGGTCTATAGCCGACCAAGCTAATATACTACTTGCATAAATGGGAAGGCCTGCATAAAAAAGGCTAAATGCCAAGAAGGTAAAAAAGTATATGGCATACAATAAGGGAACGTCGGCTTGGCGTAAAACGGTCGCCCATCCTTTTTTAGGAGGATTGGCCTCTAAATCGCCTTCCTGATAGCAGTCCCTATGCTCTACCTGGAAAAATCTTCGAAAAGAACGGTTTTGCAATATTCCGGTATCCACCACACAGGGGTTGCTTTCCTTTAGCTTCGTATTTATCACAAAAATGGCCAGTAACGAAATTAACGCCGCCAAAGCGAGGGGAAGTATTTCTCCTAAAACGGTAGATGCCAATATTCCCGCGACGGCAGGACCCAGGACAAAACCTAAACTGGTAGAGGCCCCCATCTTACCAAAATTCCGATTGCGGTCTTCATCCGTGGAAATATCAGAGAGATAGGCATTGGCCACGGATACGTTCCCTCCTGTAAATCCATCAAATATTCGGGCCACAAAAATAAGCACTAAGGGCAAGGTCATTGCATAATTTCCCGTAAGTGGAGTATGTTGTGACCAAAGTTCAATTTTGGGAAGGGCAAAAGCCAGCAAAAAAAGCATCCAGGCTACAAAGGTCCCCGCCTGACTGATAACCAGCACCTTTTTTCGACCTATCCGATCAGAAAGGCTACCCAGGATAGGTGCTCCAATAAACTGAAAGAAAGGATACATGGCACCCAAAATCCCATAAATAAAACCATTGCCTCCCAAATCCTTGACAATAAAGATGAGAATTGGGATAACGATGCTGTACCCCAAAATTCCAATAAAATTGACCAATAATATGGGAAAGATTTTTGTGGGAATACTGCTGGACAGCCTCATGGACATTGTTTCGTAATGGATATCCTAAAGATATGGAAACGAATTAGGGAAAGCTAGGCTATTTATTGTCCAATTTCATCGGCGCGGAACCTTATCAATTCATGGTTTCTAAATGCGGGGCTCACTTCAACGGGGTTACAACATACCTCGCAATCCTCAATGTAGGTCTGCTCCGCTACGGAAGAATCCAACAGCATTGAAATTTCGGCCCAACAATAAGGGCATTGAAAAAAGTGTTCT
>JBCBSN010000125.1:0-12627 GCA_039819225.1 Bacteroidota bacterium
AAGATAAAGAACAACACCCCTTGGAGCGATAACTATCAAGCCTACCGTTTTTTGGACTCTGCCAAGAGTGACATTCAAATGGGAAACTATTTAGTGAAATCAACTATTTCAAAGTAATGAAAATCAATTACTTAAAATCTAATGGATGGTCAAATCCTATATCCTTTTTTGATGTGGTATCTTACTAGCGAATCAACTTTTTATACTTGATTCGTTTGGGCATAAGGTCCGCTCCCAGTCGTTTCCTTTTGTTTTCTTCATAATCGGTGAAGGAACCTTCAAAGAAATACACTTGGGAATTTCCCTCAAAAGCCAGGATATGGGTGCAAATTCGATCTAGGAACCATCTATCATGGGAAATAACTACGGCGCAGCCCGCAAAATTGTCCAACCCTTCTTCCAATGCCCTGAGGGTGTTAACGTCAAGATCGTTGGTGGGTTCGTCCAGAAGCAGTACGTTCCCCTCTTCTTTGAGGGTCATGGCCAAATGCAGTCGATTGCGCTCACCTCCGGACAGCATGTTTACCTTTTTGTTTTGTTCGTTTCCCGAAAAATTGAACCGACTGAGATAGGCCCTGGAATTAACCTGTCGCCCTCCCATCATGATCAATTCTTGTTCATCACTGAAATTTTGCCAAATGGTTTTTTTCGGGTCTATATTGGCGTGGTCTTGATCTACATAAGCAATTTTTGCCGTTTCCCCGACCGTAAATGCACCGGCATCCGGATCCTCCTCGCCCATTATCATTTTGAAGATGGTTGTTTTCCCAGCCCCATTGGGACCAATAATTCCAACGATTCCTGCCTGCGGGAGGATAAAGTTCAAGTCTTCGTACAATAACTTTTCCCCATAGGCCTTGCTCACCCCTTTGGCTTCAATGACATAGGTTCCCAACCGGGGGCCGTTGGGGATGTAGATTTCAAGCTTTTCATCCAGTTGTTTCTGATCTTGGCTTAACAATCGGTCATAATTCTTTAAGCGCGCCTTTTGTTTGGTCTGTCTGCCTTTAGCTCCTTGGCGTACCCATTCCAATTCCCTCTCCAATGTCTTTTGCCGCTTTGAGGCCTGTTTGTTTTCTTGTGCGAGGCGTTTGGCCTTTTGATCTAACCAACTGGAATAATTCCCTTTCCAGGGAATACCCTCGCCCCTATCCAACTCCAAGATCCAACCCGCTACATTATCCAAAAAATAACGGTCGTGGGTAACGGCAATGACGGTGCCTTTGTATTGGGCAAGGTGATGTTCCAACCAGTGCACGGATTCCGCATCCAGATGGTTGGTAGGTTCGTCCAACAGTAAAATCTCAGGTTCCTGCAGCAGTAAGCGGCAAAGGGCGACGCGCCTTTTTTCTCCACCGGAGAGTACGGAAATGGGCTTATCCCCTTCCGGAGTCCGTAAGGCGTCCATGGCAATTTCCAGTTTGGTATCCAATTCCCAGGCATTGGAAGCATCTATTTTATCCTGAAGGTCCGCCTGCTTGTCCATCAGTTTCTGCATGCGATCGGCATCTTCATACACTTCGGGCAGGGCAAACAAGTCATTGATTTTGTTGTATTCGTCCAATACCGCGACCGTTTCGGACACGCCCTCTTTTACTACCTCCAGTACCGTTTTGTTGTCATCCATTAAAGGCTCCTGTTCCAGATAGCCTACCTGGTATCCCGGGGAAAAAACTACATCGCCCTGAAAATTTTTGTCCACCCCGGCAATAATCTTTAACAAGGTAGATTTCCCAGATCCATTGAGGCCCAGAATCCCAATTTTGGCTCCATAAAAAAAACTGAGATAGATGTTCTTAAGCACTGGCACGTTGGCATTCTTATAGGTCTTGGTGACCCCGGCCATGGAAAAGATGACTTTTTTATCGTCGGACATATGAGTTTAATTGGTAAAAGAAAAATGTGTCAATTTGTAAATAATTCGGGTTGAAGATGGCAGTATTGCACTTAATTCTTGAGTTTGGGCCTGAAGTTTGTCCCGATGGCTACCGGGATTGTACTTCTATACCCTTCCTTTTAGGGCATTAAAAACCCAAGCAATGGCAAAAAATCCAATCCCAACCGAGGCAAAACCCCATCCGGCAACTTCATCATATCTAAAGGCGCCCAATGCTATAAGGGCACAGCCCACGACAATCATTATAAAGGTAGCCCATGCAAGCACGGTATTCTTGTTCATTCCCATCTATGAAAGATTGGTTTAAGATAGCTCCAAATATCGTAAAAATTACGGTACAGCGGCAGTACGATTGTATTTTGTTGGTTTAGGTGTTGAAAGTAAAACCATCTTAATTCTAGGTTCAAATGCTATGAACTCAATGAATTCTATCCTTCCATCGGAAAAACAATACCGGACAAATGCCGAACCCTATCCAAAAGTTCAATAAGGTCCAAACTATTTTGATGCGACCAAAGTTCACTTTGGAGGTGGTCCGAAATTAAGCATTGGTGCGCTTCCTTAATTTCATGGGTATAACCCTTGCCGCTAGTTGGCAGTTCCCTATTTTTTATGTTTCCATTTTGTTCCAGCGTATAGCCCTGAGCCTGGTGCCATCTTGGATGAAGGAAAAGGGAGCCTTTGTTCCCGGAAATCTCCGCCTTCATTTCGGATCCTGTTGTAAACGCACTAAATAACAGCGCATGAGCCTTTGGGTACTCAAAAACCACAGCGGTCGCTATTTCCACTCCTGTCCTGTAAAAATGGGAAGATGCCCTAATGTTTTTTGGTTTACCTAGAATCAGATAGGCCAGAAATATAGGATAAATACCTATATCTAGAAGGGAACCGCCCGCAAGATCAGGATTTAAAAGTCTTCCCTCTTCCGGCCTGTCCAGGGCATAAAAAGCGAAATCCGCGTGAAGGTATCCTATGGTACCAATTTCGCCATCATCGACCAATTGCTTTACTTTTCTAATGGACGGGTTAAACCGGCTCCACAAGGCCTCCATTAAAAAGACCCGATTTCGTTGAGCGGTAGCTATCATTTTTTTAACCTCGGCCCGGTTGATGCCCATGGGTTTTTCGCACAGTACATGTTTTCCCTCTTCCATGGCCCTAATGCTCCAGTACGCATGCAGGGTGTGGGGTACGGCAATATAAATAATATCGACTTCGGTACAGTGCAGCAATTCCTCATAACTCCCAAAAGCATATGATGCCTTATTTTCCATGGCAAAAGTCCGTGCCTTTTCCATATTTCTTGAAGCTACGGCCTTTAAACTAGCTTTTGACACTAAAGCCAAATCCTTGGCAAAACTCCTGGCGATGTTACCCAAACCCAGGATTCCCCATCGAATATTGTCTTCCATATACTACCTCGTCTTTTCCCAAAGATAAGGGTCTCCAAACTATTATTACCCCTATCTTTATGATCACAATCCAAATTGATAGTGGTATGAACCTAAAGTTCAACAAGAATGAAGATCACAATAAACTGCTTTTGTCCGAACTACGGAATCGCTTGAATACCGTCTACCTTGGAGGTGGCAGCAAGCGCATTGAAAAGCAACATTCCCTGGGCAAAATGACAGCCCGAGAACGTTTGGACTATGTATTGGACGAGGGAAGGGATAGCTTGGAAATAGGTGCTTTGGCAGGAGAGAACATGTACGGCGAACATGGGGGATGTCCTTCCGGAGGTGTGGTGGTAAAATTAGGCTACGTATCTGGAAAACAATGTGTTGTGGTGGCCAATGATGCCACGGTAAAGGCGGGGGCCTGGTTTCCCATTACCGGAAAGAAGAACCTAAGGGCCCAGGAAATAGCTATCGAAAATAGGCTGCCCATTATTTATTTGGTGGACAGTGCCGGGGTGTACCTGCCTATGCAGGATGAAATTTTCCCGGACAAGGAGCATTTTGGTCGGATTTTTAGGAACAATGCTGTTATGAGTAGTATGGGAATCATCCAAATTGCGGCCGTTATGGGAAGTTGTGTGGCCGGTGGCGCCTATCTTCCCATTATGAGCGATGAGGCATTGATCGTAGACAAGACCGGGAGTATTTTTTTGGCAGGGAGTTACCTGGTAAAGGCCGCTATTGGGGAAAATGTGGATAACGAGACTTTGGGTGGCGCCACTACCCACTGTGAAGTGAGCGGCGTAACCGATTATAAGGCCAAGGACGATGCACATGCCCTGGATACCATCAAGGGGATAATGGATAAAATCGGGGATTTTGATACCGCAGGTTTTAACAGGATCCATCACAAAAAACCGATAGCGGACTCCAAGGAGATATACGGTATCCTTCCTGCTTCCAGATCGGATCAGTACGATATGCTGGAAATCATAAAACGATTGGTGGACGCTTCGGAATTTGAACAGTATAAGGAAGGCTATGGAAAGACCTTGTTAACGGGCTATGCACGTATCGACGGATGGGCCGTAGGTATAGTGGCCAACCAACGAAAAGTGGTGAAAACCAAAAAGTTGACCGGGACCCAGGGATCCACCGGGGGCGAAATGCAATTTGGTGGAGTTATTTATTCGGATTCTGCGGACAAGGCTACCCGATTTATTGCAAATTGCAATCAAAAGAAGATCCCGTTGGTCTTTCTTCAGGATGTTACCGGGTTTATGGTTGGCAGTAAGAGTGAACACGGAGGCATCATTAAAGATGGAGCTAAAATGGTAAATGCCGTGGCCAATAGCGCGGTCCCCAAGTTTACTATCGTTATCGGGAACAGTTATGGGGCAGGCAACTATGCCATGTGCGGCAAGGCATATGATCCACGACTTATCATGGCCTGGCCCAGCGCCGAGCTTGCCGTGATGAGCGGTAATTCCGCGGCCAAGGTTTTGCTGCAAATTGAAAAGGCTTCCCTGAAAAAGAAGGGGGAGAACATTTCTAAAGAAAAGGAAACGGAGCTTTTTAGGAAAATCAAAGAACGCTATGACCATCAGGTATCACCTTATTACGCAGCCGCCCGTCTTTGGACGGATGCCGTGATAGATCCCTTGGAAACCCGCAAATGGATTTCCATGGGAATCGAAGCCGCAAATCACGCCCCGATCCAAAAGGACTTTAATATGGGGGTATTGCAGGTTTAAATGGTTTTCTTTTTAAGGAACTCAAGACGAGCTCAAAAATTGTTTTCCATGGTTTTGACCAGTCGAATAAACTCCGCGCGATAGCCATTTCTATCTGTGCCCCTTCCCCTTTCCGCAAGGGCCAGTACATCTTCCAAACTGGAATTATTGTGGTAGGAAGATTCCCGAAGTTGCATACCAAACAAGGCAACTGCAGATGCAAAGGTGAAATCAGGCGACATTTTGGAGTTTACATCTATTAGGGGGTGTACGATTTCTGTGCTCAAATCCTTTTTGGGTCTTTTATAACGGAGCCTTACCGTTAACCACTCTTCAGGGGTATCGGATTTTGAATGCTCCCGGGCGTACTTCAGATCGGGAATGTCTTTTAAATACGAACTGTCTTTCCCATGGGGAATAACTTCATATAGG
The DNA here is from genome assembly GCA_039819225.1 of Bacteroidota bacterium. Lineage (GTDB taxonomy): Bacteria > Bacteroidota > Bacteroidia > Flavobacteriales > Flavobacteriaceae > Ulvibacterium. The sequence goes on from JBCBSN010000125.1 coordinate 5,463, forward strand.
GCGGTAACCGTATGTCCGCTGCCCAGCTCTCCGGCATCCTTGGTGTCATCCCTGAAATCCTCGGTGGCCAACATGCGGTTTTCATACCCAATAAGACGATAGCCTTGGACAAGTGCCGGGTTAAACTCCACCTGGATCTTTACGTCCTTGGCAATGGTGAACAAGGTGCCCCCAAATTCCTTCCCAAAAATTTTTTGGACTTCCTGCATAGTATCAATATAGGCGTGGTTGCCGTTGCCTTTATCCGCCAATACCTCCAATTTGGAATCTTTATAGTTTCCCATCCCAAATCCTAACACTGAAAGAAAGACGCCAGATTTTCGCTTTTCCACGATAAGTGCTTCCATGGCGGTGTCACTGGAAGGCCCCACATTAAAATCGCCATCCGTAGCTAGGATTACCCGGTTATTTCCCTTTTTTCGAAAGTTTTTTTGGGCCAAAGCATAGGCCAGTTCCAGGCCTTCTCCCCCAGCGGTGGATCCTCCGGCATCCAGATTTTCCAAGGCCTCCAATATTTTCTTTTTATCGCTACCATTAGTCGGAGGGAGCACTACGCCCGCAGCTCCCGCGTAGACTACTATGGAAACCTTGTCCCTTTCCCTAAGCTGATTTACCAGAAGGGAAAAAGCAGATTTTAACAACGGTAGTTTTTTTGGGGCATTCATGGATCCCGAGACATCGATCAAAAAGGTAAGATTGGATGGGGGCAACTCCGCATGGGCATAGGTTTTCCCCTGCAATCCAATACGAACCAATCGGGTCTCCGGGTTCCAGGGGGTCGTGGCCATTTCACTGTGTATGGAGAACGGATGCACAGCTGTGGGTTGCCCATAGTCGTACTCAAAATAATTGACCATTTCCTCAATTTTTACCGCTCCGGGAGGTATTTCCTTTCCATTATTGATCATACGGCGAATATTGCTATAGGCCGCCTTGTCCACATCAATGGAAAAGGTAGACAGCGGACTTATACTGACATGTTGGAATTTGTTTTCATTGATTCTAGCGTAGCTCTCGTCGTTCTCCACCTCATAATTCCCATTCTTTGCGGTAATTACGATACAGCCTTTCTTGGCAGTAATACCATATACACTTTGGGCTTTTCCGGGAGAATAAATATGTTTCTTTTTAATTTCGTGGGGATGTATTTTTTCAATGATCGGATTGTTGGCCCGGGCAATGGGTTTCCCATCTACGATATAGATAGGTTCCTTGTGAAGCGATTCGGATTGCACCTCAAGGCCCGCCACCTTACCGGAAAGTGCTCGGCGCAGGTCTTGTTTTACTTTGGACTGCATCGCGTATCCTGGGGATACTTGAACAACTGCGGCGGTCATTGCCATCTCTCTTTGGACTCCATACCCCACAACGACCACTTCATCCAAGACCTGTGCATCTTCTTCCATAAGGACATTTATAATATTTGAATCACTGACCCGCAGATGCTGTGTTATATAGCCGATATATGAAAAGACCAAAATATCCCCTTTCATGGCAACTATTTTATAATTCCCATCAAAATCGGTTTGTGTTCCTTTGGTTGTTCCTTTTACGGTAACCGTGGCACCGGGCAAAGGACAGCTACCATCCGAAACGGTTCCTGTGATATATTGACCTCTTGCCGCAAAAAAGGAGAGGAAAAGGAAAAGCGAAAATAAGGGTATTGCATTTTTCATGGTTTTTGGTTTAATGGGTTAACAAATATTGTGCAGCCGCTGCGTTGGCGGCAATAGTGATATGTTCTATATCCGCGGGGTTTAAGTTGGCCAAGATGGAAGCATCCGTGCGAACGCCATCCAAGATGATGATGGTGTTCTCCTGGCCTCGTATACGAATACGTGGAACCGAATTTATAGACGCGGAATTGCCAATAGTAATACCTGGGACTTTTGCCTGTATGCTGTTGTAAATGCCTTGTATGTCAAACCAATTCTCCGTAGCGGATGACAATTCCCATAAATTGAATGGAAGAGCGTAATCCGATGGTACTGTTTTTATTCCTATTGCGGGGACATTACAATAGAAATGGTCGTTTTTTTTGCTTGAGTCAGACGTTTTTGATATTTCGGTTAATACTATTTCAACCTTTCTTTCTTGAGCATGTGCCTCAATGGCAAATACCATTAGGACAAGGATTGTTAGATATTTCATCGAATACAATTTAAATTCGACGTAAACCTACATGCTACCTTCTTTATAAAAAATAGAGAATTAGGGAACCGTACTTCTGATCGAGGGAAACTAAACGGTGAGGGAATCCAAGGTCTTTTTTCTATGGATCTTACCCGTCCTGGTTTCTGCAAACCTCGGAACGGTGTAAATTGCCCTGGGAATTTCAAACTTGTCCAAACTATGGGAAGAAGCCATGCGTTGCTTTAACTGTTCCCTATCGGTTTCACCTTCTATAACAAGTACTGCTTTTTGTCCCAGATCGGGATCGGGAAGACCGGCGATAAAAAAACGAGTGTCCAATAAGGATGATAGCTTTGCCTCAACTTGTTCAGGGACCAGTTTAATTCCTCCAGAATTGATAATGTTGTCATACCGTCCGAGCCATTTAAATTCCGTGTGGGATATAAGAACCACGATATCATTGGTGACAATCTGAGTTTCCGAAACCTTTGGGGCCTTAATGGTAAGGCAGTCGCGGCGGTCTATGGAAAATGCTACTCCAGGTAACGCGGAAAAGGAAGTATTATGATTATTTTGATTCGATGTTTTGTCGTCTCGTGACAATCTTTTGGCCGCTATATGGGTTACCGTCTCGGTCATTCCATAGGTTTCGAAAATACGAGTCTGGGATTCGGGAATCTGTGCTCTCACATTACGGGAAACAGGTGCACCCCCCACGATCAATGTGTTTATTCTTTTCAGATGCTTTATGGAATTTTGAAGTTGTAAGGGTACCATGGCACAGAAATCGTAGGTATTGGTGGTAAGGCCCAAAGGGTTAGAGGAAGGTTCCACATAATCCAACGCCAAGCCCAGCACCATGGCCCTGACCAACATCATCTTTCCCGCAATATAGTCGGCCGGCAAACACAAAAGTGCCGTGTCCTTGGGTTCCAGGGCGAAGAATTTGCCGGTTGCCAATGCCGAATTGATCATATGCTCTTTTTTCAAATGAATCAAACGAGGTGTTCCTGTTGAACCGGAAGTCATGACCTGTACGGTGGGCTTTTCGTCCAACCAATCCAATAGAAAATCTCCAATGGATCTTTCATAGGAGGATCCCTCTTTTATAAGGGAATACCCCACTTCCCTCAGGGCTTCTTTGGGAATGTGATAGCCGTTAAGTTTAAAAGAGCGATGGATGTCCTTAAATGTTTCCTCCATGTTCGTTTTGGGCATAAAACTCCTCCTGGGACAAAACTCGGCCGGTAAGTCTTTCCTTCCAATTTGTCCACTTGTACTTCTTGGCGAACAACCATAACAGCGCAGGATATACCACAAATACCGGAATCAAAACATCCCAGCCCAAAACAGGATTGGAAACATCCCTATATACCGAGTTTGTTTGAAAAGCGGTCCAATCCGCGGTGACCAAAAGTGCCGCCGTTAGGTTATTTGCGGCGTGGAATCCCAAGGCCAGCTCCAGACCTTCGTCCATCAAGGTAAGAGCTCCCAAAAAGAAACCTGTCCCAATATAGAAAATCAAGATACCGTATCCCAACTTGGCTACTTCAGGATTAAATATATGCATAGCCCCAAATAAAATTGAAGTCAGCATAAACGGAAGCCAACGGTTTCCGACCATCATGCCAAGGCCTTGCATTAAATAGCCCCTCATGAAATATTCCTCCATACTGGTTTGTACCGGAATCATTAGAATAGCTATAACTGCCAGTATAAGGAAGGGCCCTACGTTAAAATTGAACACATAGTCCTCAGGAGATAAATACACATCCAAAAAAATAAAGGCAGCGGATATAAGGGCCCAGACCAAAAAGGCAAAAAATATCCTGTTCCAATCTATTCTTTTTCGTGAAGTGGTTAAATCCTTTATTTTTTGTTGATGTATGAACCTGACATAAGCCAATAGAAAAACAAGGCCGATTACAAAGGTCAATAGCATAAAGAACAAAAAGGTGTTGCTGCCAAGGATTTCCGCCATTATCCCCATATCCCCGGTACCTAAGGCGGTCATGGATTTGCTTTTCAGGAATAGGGCCGCTACAAGCGGTATAGCCCCAAGAAGCTGCCAACCAAAGAAGATGACCAAAACCCCTACAATATACCTCCATGTTTCATGAAGCCCCTTGTATCCTTGTTCTATATACATTTACATTTTGTTATTAAAGATTTACCTTCCATGGTTTATCTTCTTTATGGTGTAATCTCCCCTGCTCCACGGTTAACGGACCATCAAAGTTATTGCTGAACAATGCTCCTGTACCCAATCCTTGCGGCACTGTATTGTTTAGAGTATATGTCCATTGGGCTATGGCGTTTAACCCTATATTACTTTCCAAAGCACTGGTCACCCACCATCCTATTCCGTATTTTTTAGCCAGTCTGATCCACTCTTTGGCTCCTTGGTAACCTCCTATAAAACTGGGTTTCAATATAATGTATTGCGGGGAAATTGTACGCAACAATTCCTCTTTTTTGTCCCCATTGAAAATCCCGATCAATTCTTCGTCCAAGGCAATGGGCAAAGGGGACTCCTTACATAATTTTTTCATCGCCAAGGACTGTCCTGGCTTTATGGGCTGTTCAATGGAATGTATATCAAGAGCTGCCAGTCGTTTCAGTTTTGTCAAGACTTCTTGCGCTGAAAAGGCCCCATTGGCATCTACACGCAGTTCCATTTGTTCTCTGGGATACTTTTTTCGCAGGGCCTCCAACAAGCTGATTTCACGATCGAAATCCAGGGCACCGATTTTCATTTTAATACAACGAAACCCTTCCTTTAACTTTTCATCGATCTGTTTCCTCATATAGGTCTCGCCTCCCATCCAAATCAGTCCATTTATAGGAATGGTTTCCTTTCCTTTGGAAAAATTTGACGGAAAAAGGGAGAAGGGTGTTGGTGCATTCAAGGAGGTAAAGGCTTGTTCCAAACCAAACTGAATACTCGGAAATTCCCAAAGTTCGTTGTAGAGTTGTTCCCTGCCCAAGGATATATTGCTGCAGACCCAACCTAATTTTTCTTCGTAGTCCGGTCTATCATCTGCGCTAAGTCCCCGCAGAAGCCCACATTCCCCGATTCCCTTTTTTTTGTTTTCCTCCAAGATAAGGAACCAGGTCTCCTTCTTCCTAAGAACACCCCGGGAAGTGCCACTGGGCCTTTTAAAGTTTAAGATATACTTTTGGTAACGTGCTTGTATCAATGCAGACCGATTAAGGATATCATTTTGGAACCATAATAGTCAAGGGCAATGAAATCATACGACCAAATGCTGCCCAATGTCCAAAAGATGAAGGGTTTTACCTGCCGATGCAAACATATCCTTTGCCTTTTGATGATCAATTTCAATATATCCAAAGGTATCATAATGATAGCCCAATATGGTATTACAGTCCACAAAATCGGCAGCTGTAACGGCATCTTTGACCCCCATAGTAAAATTATCCCCTATCGGCAGGATGGCCAAGTCCAACGGCGTGGCCATGGGAATTAGCTTCATATCCATGGTAAGGGCCGTATCCCCGGCAATGTAAATATGTTTACCCTTTGTAGAAAGGACAAAGCCCCCCGGCTGTCCACCATAGGTGCCATCCGCAAAAGAGGAAGTATGAATGGCATTCACATATTTTAAGTTTCCAAAAGGAAAACCCCAATTGCCGCCATGGTTCATAGGATGTACTGTATGGCCCCTGTTCTCAAAATAGGTGGCTACTTCGTAATTGCCCACGATAACGGCATCACTATTTTTTGCTATTTGCCCAACGTCAAGGGTGTGGTCTTGATGGGCATGGGTCACTAGGATATAATCTGGTTGTAGACTTTCCATGTCAATTTTTTGGAAAGCTTTTTTATTGCCACTAATAAAGGGATCTACTAAAATGGTATGCTCCGTGGTCTCTATCCATAAGGTCGCATGGCCAAAAAATGTGATTTTCATGTACTGTTATTAGGATTTAACCCAAAAGTACAGAACAAACTTGAATTTGAAAATGAGGTGAGGCCAACCCCTTTTGAATTTATTTAAAATTAAACCAAAAGCGGACTCCTTCTACGGTTTTGTCGATGTTCAGTTTGGTCTGTAATTGATTTGCCAAACGGTTGATCAACCGAATGCCCATTGAAGAATTGGTTCTTTCCTCGGTATCCTCGGGCAGACCCACGCCATTGTCCGAATATTCGAAGAAGCCTTCCTTTTCCCCTATTTTTCTCAAGTGGATGTAGATTTTTCCATTTTCTTCGTCCTGGGGAAAGGCATATTTGAAGGAATTGGAGACGAGCTCGTTCAGTATGAGCCCAAATGGAATGGCACGGTCAATATCCAATTCCACACCTTCCGCATCTATGGTGATGTTTATGTTGTGCCCTCCTTTTTTGTAGACGGATTGTACACTGTTGATCAAACTTTCAATATATCCCTGCATCTCTATTACGGAAAGGTCGTCGTTCTGATATAATTTTTGATGGATCAACGCCATGGCCTTTACCCTACTCTTGCCCTCTTCCAAGGCAACAATGGCGGCCCTACTCCGCGTATTCTTGGTCTGCAGGCTTAGCAGGCTGGAAACCATTTGAAGATTGTTCTTTACCCTATGGTGTATTTCCTTGAGCAATGAATCCTTTTCTACAAGAGAGTTTTCAATGATATGCTTCTGTTCCGCGATGAGACGCTGGTTCTTTATACTTTTTAAGTAGGCATATACCAGACCTGCAAACCCTAGAAGGGTAAATATCAAAGAGATAAATACCATGTTTATCCGCTCGTCTTTGGCGATCATTTCGTTCCGTGACCTTTCCAATGCCTCTTTCTGTTCCTTCATCATGGTCCGTGTATTGGCCAAATCTTGACCTACCACGGCCGCCAATTGTTGCTTTTTGATGGAGGATTGGTTTATGTCTATGGAATCCCGAATACGCATGTTTCGTTTCAGATAGAAGGAAGCATTTTGATAATCCCCCGTTTTGTCATAGTAGGCGGCATAAAGCCTATTTTTCTTAAGGAGGTTCTCTATTTTTAGCGGTCGTATATCGTCGCTT
>JBCBSN010000126.1:0-12580 GCA_039819225.1 Bacteroidota bacterium
GCTGGTGCGGGGATGCAGCGCCCACTTTGCCCGTAATCAACAAAATAGCGGAGCTCAACCCTAACATTTCTCTAAAAATTTTAATGCGCGACCAAAATTTGGAACTGATGCGGCATTTTTTGACCAAGGGTACACTGTCCATCCCAAAACTGATCATCGTGGACGATACTACCGGGGAAGTTTTAGGGGATTGGGGACCAAGACCTAGTACGGCCACCCAAATGGTAAATGATTTCAAGGAGTCCCATGGTACTTTGACTGCACAATTTAAAGAGGACCTTCAAAAATGGTATAATAAGGATAAGGGGCAAACGACTTTAAAGGATATCCTATCTAGGCTTCCCTTGGAATAGATAAGTTATGGTGCCTTTTTGAACAGCTTTTGGGGATCCGTTGAACTTGGCCTTTAGAGCATAGGTGATGGCATTGTCCACCAAACATCCATTGGATGTCCCGGAACTACTCTGGTTAAAGTTGGCCTCAATGACATTGCCAACCGCATCGACCTTAATGTTTATGACCACTTTTCCTCCCTCGATGCAGGTGTAAATCGGTGGAGGCAGTTCGTAATTGTTTCGCCCCACCAGGGAATAGGAAACAGAGGTACGTCTTTTAGCGAGGTTATTGGTAAACTCTTTTTTTTGGGCCTCTTTTTCGCCTAGGAGCTGTTTTTGTTCCTCTCGTTTTTTGGCCAACTGCTTCACACGCTCCACATAGTCGGAGTCTGCCAATAGATCCGGGTTCTGATCGCCGTCAGTAGCCTGTTTTTGCTCCTCCATAAGTTCTTCCAAGGTCTTTAGTGGCTCTGGATTGCCATAACTTGGCTTTTGGGTCTCGTTAAAGGCCATGTGGCTCTTAATGGGGTCTGTCTCCTGCATTTCCTTTTCCTCTTCTTCCTTGAGCAGTTCCTCCAGGATTTCTTCATCCAAAAGCATCTCTACCACATATTCTTCCTCTTGCCCTTGTCCCAAATGTATGTTGTACAGAGACAGTACCACAATGGACATGGTAAAGAAAGTAATAAGGAAGGATAAGTGTTGACGGCTTAAATGCATATGGTAATAACCAAAATATCTTTAGAATATTTTATATCCTCGATGAATGGACTACTTCCATAATCCCGGGAGGAATATCTCCTATTCGGTAATCCCCAATAATTGTTCCGAAAATAAAATAGGGTCTACCGCCTTATTTACGTTGTATTCCCCGATTTTGGTTCTTCTCAATGCGGACAAATGTGCTCCCGAGCCCAGGGCCTTACCAAAATCATGCGCCAAAGACCGTATATAGGTTCCTTTGCTACAGACCACCTTAAATTCCAGTCGAGGCAATTGCATGGAGGCGATTTCAAACGTGTAAAGGGTAACCTTCCTTTTTTCTATGGCCACCTGTTTTCCTTCCCGCGCATATTCGTAGAGCCGCTTGCCTTCCTTTTTCAATGCGGAGAATAAGGGAGGAACCTGATCAATTTCACCCAAAAAACCTCCAATGGCCCCTTGAACAAGCTCCGGTGTAATATGATCTATAGGAAAGCTTTGGTCTATCTGGGTCTCCAAATCATAGGAAGGTGTGGTAGCGCCTAGGGTAAAAGTGCCGGTATATTCCTTTTTTTGGCCCTGAAGCGCTACAATGCGCTTGGTGTGTTTCCCCACACAGATAAGAAGCAGGCCCGTGGCCAGGGGATCCAGGGTCCCTGCATGCCCCACCTTTATTCTTTTTAGATCGAATTTTTTTCGGAGAGCCCATTTAATTTTGTTTACCGCTTGAAAGGAAGACCAACCTAAGGGTTTGTCTATGAGCAGTAATTGGCCGTTCAAAAAATCTTCCTTGGTTCTTGGGTCCATTGTTTTAAGGGGAATTTGGGTTTCCTGTACAGTTTTAGTAGGCCGCCCAAAAACTATAGCCTATGGCCAAAAGTCCAACGAGTAGGCAATAGACCGCAAAATAGGTGAGCTTGCTGTTCCTTACCAAACGTATCATCCAGGTACAGGCCAATAGGCCTGCCACAAAGGCGGCGATAAAACCCGCCCCCATGCTCATAGCGCTATTGCCTTGGAAACTGAGCTCCCCGCCCATGATATCCTTGGCCATTTTTCCAAAGATAAGGGGTACCACCATGAGGAATGAAAAGCGAGCGGCCTTGGTCTTGTCCACACCTAGGAGCACCGATGTGGATATGGTGGCCCCACTTCGGGATATGCCGGGCAGCATAGCCACGGCCTGGGAAATTCCTACGATAAACGCATTGGGATAACTCACTTTTTTGTCCGTATCCTTGGCCTTATCGGCAAAGTAGAGCAACACTGCGGTGATAAGGAGCATAAAGCCCACGAACCCAATATCGCCCCCGAAAAAAGCCTCCAATTTTTCCTCAAAAAAGAGTCCTACCAAAACGGCCGGCAACATGGAAATAATAATCTTTAACGAAAAGCGGGTCTCTTCGTTCCAACTGAAGCTAAGGAGGCCCCGTAGTATTTCCCACACGTCCTTCCTAAAAACGACCAAGGTGCTCAATGCCGTGGCAAAATGAAGGACAACCGTAAACAAAAGACTTTCCTGGGGCACCGAATTATCGCCCAAAATGGCCTTGCCCAGTTCTAAATGCCCACTGGAGGACACGGGAAGGAATTCTGTTAATCCTTGAATAATGCCCAGGATTATGGCATCCAGTATATCCAAGTTTACTTGCGTTTCTTATGAGGGTTCAACAAGATGGCATAGACCTCTATGCCAAGTCCAATAAGCACCAAGGTAGGTGCCAACCGAATTCTCCTAAAATTGTAGATGTCCTCGTTAAAGACATTGGGGTCGTCACTTCCACCACCGCTCATCAAAATAAAGCCCAAGGCAATAAAGGCAATGCCTATAAACATGAATAGGTAGTTCCTGCGTTGAAAGATGAATTCCTTCTTGGGTGGTAGCCCCGTTTTGTTTTTTTGGTTCTTGCCCATGGTGCAAATGTAAGGAAGTTGCTCTAAAAAGTTTAAGAGTTTATAAGTTTATAGGATTAGATGTGAAATGTTTTCCTTGCAATTCGGAACCTGTTCTTTAATTTGAAAAGGTTTAGAATAGTTGGATTTAAATCGAATATTTAAGGGGGCTAGATGACAGATGTTGGATGCTGCATACCGGAAATAAAGGAATCGTAAACATAAACTTATAAACTCCTAAACTAAAGCCCGCGACCCTAAGCAACGAACCCAAATTCATGAACTACAAATTCAAACTTCCAAAGAACCCCAAATCAATAATACAACTGATCCGTTCTAAGGTTTAGGAAACGTTGTGTGGCAAAGTAGGTACTAATGAAGGAGATGAAGGCACCCAGAACAAAGACGCCTGCAAAAAGGGCCGATATCATAGGGATATCCTCAAAAAGGCCAAGACCAGGGAATCGATCGTTTAGGTAGTAGAGCAAGCCGCCCAGCACCAAAAGTGCCAAAAGTGCCCCCAGCATACCCAATTTCATATTAGTCCAGATAAAAGGTCGTCGGATAAAGGACTTGGTAGCACCTACCATCTGCATGGTCTTTATAATAAAGCGTTTGGAGTAAATGGACAAACGGATGGAACTGTTAATGAGCAGTACGGCAATGAAGGTGAAAATGGCACTGGTTACCAAGATCCAGAAGCCGATGCGTTGTACATTTTCGCTCAAAAGATCTACCAAGGGTTCGTCATAGCTAACCTCTTCCACATAGCTTTTTTTGCCCAGCTCTGCGGCTATTTCCTCAATTTGGCCCGGGGAAACAAAGTCGGCGTTCAGGTTAACGTCAATGGAGTTCTTAAGGGGATTATAGCCCAGGAAGTCCATAAAGTTTTCCCCTATTTCGGCGCTATGCGCTTCGGCAGCCTCTTCCTTGCTTACATAGATCGCGGATTTTGTATACTCCGCCATGGCAAAGCTCTTTTGCAACTGATCTACCTCTACTTCTTTCGCAACGTCCTTAAGGAATACGGAAAGGGTAATCTGTTCCTTAAAATGGTCGGCCATTTTTTTGGTGTTCAGTACGAGTAGCCCCAAAATTCCCAAAAGAAAGAGCACCAGGGCAATACTTAATACTACGGAAAAGTAGGAAGATATCAATTTTCGTCTTTGGTATTGTTCAAAGGATTTTCCCATGGCTTTGTATCGGTGTGGTAAAAATAGGAAAGTAAAATGAATAAACTTATTTTTGCGCACATTGGGGTTAGACCTGCCAGGTTAGTAGACCTGTCAGGTTTTGGAAACCTGACAGGTCTAAAAACAGGTCCATGAAATACGATTTCAGAAAAATTGAACAAAAATGGCAAGCGTATTGGGCCAAAAACCAGACGTTTAAAGCGATTTCTCCCAACTCTTCCCCGGAAAAGGGGCGGCCTGGGCCAAAATATTATGTATTGGATATGTTCCCATACCCCTCCGGGGCCGGTCTTCATGTGGGCCACCCGCTTGGTTATATTGCATCGGATATTTATGCCCGTTACAAGCGCCATAAAGGATTCAATGTACTGCATCCCATGGGGTATGATTCCTTTGGTCTGCCCGCCGAACAATATGCTATTCAAACCGGGCAGCACCCGGCCATTACCACGGAAACGAATATTAAAAAGTATCGGGAACAACTGGACAAACTGGGATTTTCTTTTGATTGGAGCCGTGAGGTACGTACTTCGGATCCCAAATATTACAAATGGACGCAATGGATCTTCATCCAATTGTTCAATTCTTGGTACAATAAGACCTCCAATAAGGCGGAGGATATTTCTGATTTGGTCTCCATATTTGAAAAGGAAGGAAATACTGGTGTACTCGCGGCTTGCGATGAGGACGTGCCCCAATTTTCGGCATCGGATTGGAAATCCTATTCACCCAAAAAGAAACAGGAAATTCTGCTGCAATATAGATTGACCTATTTGGCGGATACCGAGGTAAATTGGTGCCCGGCCCTTGGAACGGTATTGGCCAATGATGAAATTGTGAATGGCGTATCCGAACGTGGGGGACACCCCGTGATTCGAAAAAAGATGACCCAATGGAGCATGCGCATCACCGCTTATGCCCAAAGGTTGTTGGATGGGTTGGCGAAAATCGATTGGCCCCAACCCCTTAAGGATGCCCAGGCCAATTGGATAGGACGGAGTGAAGGGGCGGAAGTTGAATTCAGGATTCAGAATTCAGAATTCAGAATACCCGTTTTTACCACCCGCCCAGATACCATTTTTGGGGTTTCCTTTATGACCCTGGCCCCTGAACACGAATTAGTGACCCAAATCACGACACCCGAACAAAAAGAGGAGGTCCAGGCCTATATAGCAGCAACCGCCAAACGTTCCGAACGCGATCGGATGGCAGATGTAAAGACTATTACTGGAGCATTTACCGGGGCTTATGCGGAGCATCCCTTTACCAAAGATTCCATTCCTATTTGGATCGGGGACTATGTGCTGGCAGGTTATGGCACGGGGGCGGTAATGTCCGTGCCCTGTGGGGATCAGCGTGATTATGATTTTGCCACCCATTTTAGTATTCCTATTCCCAACATCTTTGAGGGAATTGATATTTCCGAAACGGCCTTTGCGGATAAGGAAAAGACGATTATCACAAATTCCGATTTCCTTGATGGGTTAGGGTACTCTTCAGCTGTACAAAAGGTAATCCAAGAGTTGGAGAAAATAGGAGCGGGAAAAGGGAAGGTTAATTACCGGCTACGTGATGCCGTTTTTAGTAGGCAACGCTATTGGGGCGAACCTTTTCCCGTGTACTATGATGTGGACGGGATACCCCAGATGCTGGACGAGAAATTCCTGCCATTGAAATTGCCCGAAGTGGACAAATATCTACCTACAGAAACCGGGGAGCCTCCCTTGGGCAATGCCAAGGAATGGCATTGGTTGCAATATGGTGTGGAAGGAAAGGTGGTTTCAGAAGTAGAATTTAATAACTCCTCCCCTGAGGGGAAGCAGGGAGGGGCACTCGAGTTGAACACCATGCCGGGCTGGGCGGGCAGTTCCCAATACTTTAATCGTTATATGGATCCTGGGAATACCGAGGCCATCTTTTCCCAGGAAGCAGTGAACTATTGGCAGGATGTGGACCTGTATATCGGTGGCAGCGAACATGCCACGGGACATTTGCTCTATTCCCGTTTTTGGCAAAAATTTATGTTTGATCGGGGTTGGGTACCCAAGGACGAATATGCCAAAAAATTGATTAATCAGGGCATGATTACGGGGACTAGTGCTTTTGTTTATAGATTATTAATTAGTTCTTCTGGGGGGAGGGACTTTGGCAAAAACGAGGTAGGTGAGAATCTTGATAATGTTTGTGTTTCATATAATTTTTATGAAGAATTCAAGAGTTTGTATAAGAATTATTCTTGGAATGAAGACTTTGAAATCCCATTAAGAAGGGAAGGGTTCCGTAATGACACGGTAAATCTTCCTATCGAGAATGGTTTAATACAAAAAATCCGAAGTAATCTTTTTGAATTGACAAGTCAAAACACTGAAGAACTGACTTTTGGTTTAAAATCATTTATAGCCGTACATTCGGACGTATCTTTCGTTAATGCTTCCGACGAATTGGATATTGAAGCCTTTAAAGAATGGCGCCCGGAATATAAGGATGCTATCTTCATTCTCGAAGACGGTTCCGTTTATGATGAGGATTCCCCCCTTGAGGGAGGAGAAAGTGGGGTGTACAAAGTAGGCCGGGAAGTCGAAAAAATGTCCAAATCTAAATACAATGTAGTTAACCCGGACGCTATCTGTGAAGAATACGGGGCGGATAGTCTTCGGTTGTACGAAATGTTCCTTGGGCCCTTGGAGCAATCCAAACCCTGGAATACGGCGGGTATTTCCGGAGTACATTCCTTCCTTAAAAAACTTTGGAAATTATATCATTCCGGTCCCAATGGAGAATTCCATGCAAGCGATTCCCCCCTTGAGGGGGGCAAGGGGGGTGTTCCTGAAGAGACCAACTCCCCCTCCTTGGGAGGGGGTCGGGGGGAGGCTTTCAAAACCCTCCACAAGACCATTAAAAAAGTAGAAGAGGATATTGCGAATTTTAGTTTTAATACCTCGGTCTCTACCTTTATGATCTGTGTCAATGAGCTTTCGGCTCAAAAATGCACAAATAGGGAAATCTTGGAGCCGCTCGCTATATTGGTGTCGCCCTATGCGCCCCATATCGCCGAGGAGCTTTGGGAGAAATTGGGCCATGCGGAATCCGTTGCCTATGCTCCATTCCCCGCTTTTGAGGAAAAATACCTGGTAGAAAGCAGTAAGGAATACCCCATTTCCTTTAACGGGAAAATGCGTTTTACCTTGGAACTTCCCCTGGATATGGGCAAAGACGAAATTGAAAAAACCGTTTTGGCCCATGAGAGGACACAACAACAGTTACAGGGACGTACCCCCAAAAAAGTAATTGTGGTGCCGGGGAAAATCGTAAATATTGTAGGCTGATCTATTGGTAGCCTTGTTCCGTGGTCCTATAATCCTTTTGATGGATGATTTGTCAGGGGGAGTCATTTTTCTAAGGATGCGTTCGTGCAAGGGTTATGAATAATATTCTAGGACATCATATGCTCTTTTTGTGATAAATGGATTTGGTTGGTTTAGCTGTCCAATTGAAATTATCATATTATTCATCTTTCTTTCCAATTTCCATGTGCCATCGTCCCTTCGCTTCGACTTTAATAATTCGATTGCCGGGATTAGTTCTTTTGATTTGATTTTTTCCCTCTTCAGGATCCAAAGTATTTCTAGGAAATCGCCCTTATAGAAATTGGGGAAAGTGAGTAGGTCCATTTTATTCACCATTATTCTTGAAGGGTCGTGGGAACTATAACAGACCTTGTGTTTTAGGATGAAGGCGATACACTTGTCCCTAAGTGCTTTTACCACCGTAGTTCTGTTCTCCTTTGGGATAAAGGAAATCCCTTTTAGAAGTTTTACCACCCCCCAATAACAACTATGTTTCCCATAACAACTGGTGTTGGCGCAAAATATATTTTTTGGGGTTTCGTAATTCCCATCGTCAAAGCGTTGAAACTTGCAAAAGAACTCTAGTAACCGTAGGCTTTTTACGTCCGGAGTTTTGT
The DNA here is from genome assembly GCA_039819225.1 of Bacteroidota bacterium. Lineage (GTDB taxonomy): Bacteria > Bacteroidota > Bacteroidia > Flavobacteriales > Flavobacteriaceae > Ulvibacterium. Next base: position 8,088 of record JBCBSN010000126.1, read on the forward strand.
TAAAATAGCAATCTAGATACAGCATGTTGCCATTAAGACAGGGAATTGGAAAATGGTCTTCCTTTAATGAATAGATTCCGAATTCTTCATCAAATAAGTGTTCTTTTACGATTTGTAACCGCTTAGTTATTCTTTTATCGTCCCTATCACATTCTAATTCTGCCAAAAGCAGGAGTACCCAGAGCGAGGCTTTGTAATTGGGGACATAGTGTAGATAGTCCGGGTAGTATTGATGTGTTTTAGGGATGACCCCCCACAATCCATTTTCATCACTACTGCTGAAGATCTTTTCAATTATATGTTGTCGATTTTCTGGTATCAATGTTTCTTTAAATTGTCTTAAGGCATAAATAAACCCAAGATGAGTTCCAAAGCAACGGGTCCTTAAAATTCTTATAAAAACCAAAATTTTCCAAGTATAATCGGGAAATAGGAAGCTATAGGAACTGTACAGAGTGTTGGTTTCCAACTAAACCCCGGTTTTGCTTTTATTAATGAAGGAAAGAATATTGGCATAATAACGCGCTCCGGGCAAGGTTATGAAGGAATCATTTTTTACCCTCAGGCCTGAAATTCAGTTGAGGAAGGCAAGTTAGCATGTCTGTCTTTAAAAAAAGCGGGGGGGATTGGTCATTTAAAACCTATTTTTTGAAAAAGAACCCCTATTTTTAAGGGGTATATCAACACTTTTTATTGCTTTTTTGATTTTTTGCCCTACCGTTTATCGATTTTATTTCCTTTCCTGTTTTATTTGACACACTTTTGGGGTGGCAATCAAAAAAAATATAACAAAATGAAAATAGGTGTTCCCAAGGAAATCAAAAACAATGAAAGTCGGGTAGGGATGACTCCCGCTGGAGTATATGAACTGGTCAAAAACGGACATAAGGTAGCCATTCAAAGTACGGCAGGTGCGGGCAGTGGTTTTTCCGATGAGGACTATCAAAGGGCGGGGGCCCAAATTTTAGATACCATTGATCAAGTTTATGCCCATAGCGATATGATCGTTAAGGTCAAGGAACCTATTAGCGAGGAGTACGATTTGATTCGAGAAGGCCAAATCGTGTTTACCTATTTTCATTTCGCCTCCAGCGAAGCACTTACCAAGGCCATGATTCGGCGCAAGGCGGTCTGCATCGCTTATGAGACCGTGGAGGACAAGGAAGGCACTTTGCCCTTACTTACCCCCATGTCCGAAGTAGCAGGGCGAATGGCCATTCAGCAAGGGGCCAAATATTTGGAAAAACCGGTCAAAGGCCGCGGGGTATTATTGGGCGGTGTACCTGGAGTGGCACCAGGAAAAGTACTGGTACTGGGAGCTGGCGTGGTAGGTATCCAGGCCGCCAAAATGGCTGCAGGCCTTGGAGCCCATGTTACCATATTGGATATCAATATGAAGCGGCTACGGCATGTAAACGACATAATGCCAAGCCATGTAGTGACCGAATTCTCTAATGAATTTACCATTCGGAAACATATAACAACGCATGACCTTATCGTTGGGGGTGTTTTGGTCAAAGGTGCCAAGGCACCTAATCTTATTACTAGGGACATGCTAAAGGATATGCGACCAGGTACCGTAATCGTGGACGTGGCCGTGGATCAGGGAGGCTGTGTAGAGACGACCAAACCTACTACGCATGAAAATCCCATCTATATTATAGATGATGTGGTACATTATTCCGTGGCCAATATGCCGGGTGCCGTACCCTACACCTCAACCATGGCGTTAACGAACGTTACCCTTCCCTATGTTCTAAAGTTGGCCGGTCTGGGTTGGGAAAAGGCTACAGAGACCGATACCTCCCTTCAGAAAGGCTTGAACATCGTTTATGGGGAAGTGGTTTATAAGGAAATCATAAAGACTTTTGGTTGGGAGGCAGCCTTCTCTTAGGTACATTTTGTCAGGTTTTCGTCATCCTGTCCATGGTCGGGACGGCCCGTATTATGTTGGCGGGGTTTTTGCACTGATGAAAAAGTATTCCTGTGAAAAGGGAATCTTTTTATCTTTGACATAAACACTTAAAAACAGAACTATTATGATGGGATATTATATATTGATAGGGGCCATAGCTTTGGTAAGCTGGCTGGTAAGTGCCAAACTTAAAAGCAAATTTAAGCACTATTCCAAGGTGCAACTCCAGAATGGAATGAGTGGTGCCGAAATTGCGGAAAAAATGTTGACAGACCACGGAATCCGGGATGTTAAGGTCATTTCTACGGGCGGAATGCTTACCGATCACTACAATCCAAGAAACAAGACCGTTAATTTGAGCGAGGGAGTGTATAATCAACGAAACGCTGCAGCTGCGGCCGTAGCGGCGCATGAAGTGGGACATGCCGTACAACATGCACAGGCCTATGAGTGGTTAACCATGCGGTCCAAACTGGTGCCGGTAGTGAGTGTTACCTCGGGGATGTCCACTTGGGTGGTCTTTGGGGGCTTGGCCCTTGGAGCCGCAGCAGGAGTTGGCCTAGGATATTGGGTAGCCGTAGCCGGGCTGGTTATGATGGCCATGGCAACTTTGTTCAGCTTTATCACCTTGCCGGTGGAGTACGATGCCAGTAAACGTGCCTTGGTGTGGCTTAAGCAAAAGAATATGGTTACCCAACAGGAATATCAAGGTTCCGAAGATGCCCTAAAATGGGCTGCACGAACCTATCTTGTAGCGGCTATTGGTTCTTTGGCCACCTTGCTTTACTGGGCATTGCAAGTTTTTGGGGGTAGGGACTAAAAGATTGAATAGCGTAATAGTCTTTAGACCTGCCGAGCTTAAAAACTCGGCAGGTCTTTTTATATGAATTCGGATGGAGAAGGAAATTGAACTTCGTTTGGCCCATGAGGGCGATTTATCCCTACTTGAAAAAATAGGGGATTCCCTATTTGATTTTCCCGTAAAACCGGAGCGGGCCTTGGAGTTCTTAAAGGACCATAGGCATCATTTGATGTTGGCTTTTGTAGGGGGGCAGTTAGTTGGGATGGCCAGTGGATTTCATTATGTACATCCGGACAAAGATTCCATACTTTTTGTGAACGAGGTTTCCGTATTGGATAGTTTTCGTAACCGTGGCATCGCACGAAAGATGGTTGGCCATTTAGTATCGCATGGTAAAGATTTAGGCTGTGCCGAGGCTTGGGTGGCCACGGAGGCTTCCAATGTTCCGGCAAGAAAGGCTTATAAGGCGGCCGGGGGCGTGGAAGAGGAGGAACCTATTGTACTTATTGAATTTGAATAGCGGGTTCTCGCCAAGGGATTCGGCTTCCTTGGGAACCTACTTCTGGTTTGTTGAATCTTTTTAGCAGCAGCTTCAAGATTATGCATTAAGCATTATGAGTATTGATGATTTACACAAACACGCTCTTGACCGTACATAAAAAAGGCCGCCCAATTCATTATGGCGGCCTTTTTTAATCCAATACTTGGTAATTGTCCGGTCAGTCGATCCATTTGGCGACAGTATCGTCGATAATTTGTTTTCCTACCCCTTCCATACCTGTAAGCGCTATCATATCCAAAATATCGCGTAGGGTGTTTTCTTCCTCCACCTGCTCTAACACAAACCAGTCCAAAAAACGTTCGGCAGTAATATCTACCGAGGCCCTGGCCTTTCTAACAATATTCTTTATGGATTCGCTGACCCGCACTTCGTGTTCTAAAGCGGTCTCAAAAACCTCCCTGATAGACGCAAACTCATGACCAATACCCGAAATTTCAGGGGAAATGGGGTTTCCTCCCGTATCCACCAAAAAGTGGAATATTTTCATCATGTGCTCCCGTTCTTCCTCGGATTGTTTAAAGAAAAACTTGGCACTGGTAAAAAAGCCGTTCTGCTCACACCAGGAGGCCATGGCCAAATACGAGGCGGAGGCATGGGCCTCCATTTTTATCTGCCCGTTCAAGAGATCCATGGATTCTACCTGGATACTCATCTGCTGTCTTGCTATATCTTTCATTTTTTGTAATTTTTATTCGTGAGAACGCAATTTCCAGGAGTCTTACAATTAAATGAAAGGAACTATAATCCTTAATTATGGTAAAAACCCCCATGATGTGTTCAAAACTACAAAAAAGCCCCTTGCCATACGGGTATCCCTTTATTTTGTGATTAGACTGGTTAAAAATAGGGCTGGCCCGGAGGGTTATTTTTTATACCGCTATGTCCTTGGAGCGAAGCTCTAAGGATGTAAGTCCCATTTGGACAAGCTCCCGTATATCAAGGATTTCCATGGTGCTTAAGAGCAATAGATGTTCCTTGTTACATAAGAAGAGCAGTTCAAAACCATGTTTGTTGAGGTCGGAGTCGAAATGGGACTCTATTGGGATGGAAAATACGTTATGGCGCAAAGCAAGTAACTGGCAAAAGGACAAACGCAGGGTTCTTGGACCAATATCCAAATAAAAGCAACGTTCGCCGTCCGCTTGGAAAAGGGTGTAGAATTTTGATCGATAAACGAGCCTCATACCACGAAAGTAGCATTTATTTAGATTGAA
>JBCBSN010000127.1:0-12528 GCA_039819225.1 Bacteroidota bacterium
GCTTTTTGCTATCCAGCGCTTTCTGTTTTTCACAACACTGGACTCCCAATACCGATAGAGCCCTGTATGAACGAGCAATGGCCGAAGTAGCATGGATAGAACCGTTCTCTAAATTTCTTGAGCTTGAAAAGACAACTATTAAAACCCCATCACCTCGCTATTATCAAGCCAGATGGGCATTCATCAAAGATGTCTATCATGACAATCCCCAGGTGAGCCACCCAAATAAGGCTCTGGACAAGTTTATCTTATTTTGCACCGAGAACAACCTTTTAGGAACGCAAAAGGAAGAGTTTATAAAAGCGGCAAAAATACTGGGATTCGAACTGATTACGGATAAAGTTGCCTTCGAAGCCCCATCGGGGACGTATAAGGAGCATCTAAAGACGGAATATGTGTATCATAATGGCTACCCGCAAAACCTGGATCTTTTTGTTCCGAATACAGCTATTACAGCACCGGTACCCTGCATAATTTTTATTCACGGAGGGGCTTGGAGCGGGCATAAACGGGCATGGTTTGAGGGTTTCGCAAGATATACGGCGTCAAAAGGCTATGCGGCGGCGACCATAGATTATAGATTGTTACATGCCATAGATTCGCCCCTGGAATGCGTGTACGATGCCAAGGCGGCCGTACGATGGATACGGGCCAATGCAAAAAGATATCATATAGACCCCAATAAAATAGGTGTTGCCGGGGCTTCTGCCGGAGGGCACCTAGCCGCTATGCTGGCTACTACTGCCGATGAAGCTGATTTGGAAGGTGGTATAGGAAACCTGCATGTATCCAGTGAGGTACAGGCAGCCGTAGGGTTGGCGACCCCAGCTTTGACGGGGAAAAGGTTCTCATGGCCGTGGATGAAGGGTGAAAAGCCAAAATGGTTTGATACAATATCCCCATACCGCTACATCAGTGAAGGGGATGCCCCTATGAAATTTATTCACGGTACCGAGGACAATACCGTAGCACCCGATGATGCGAAAGATCTATACGAGGCCTATACAAAGAAGGGTCTGTTTACCGAACTAGAACTTGTGCAAGGCAAAGGACATGTCTTTTATATGAACCAAGAAACCGCAGAAAAAGTGTTGGATTTCATGAAGAGGGTATTCGAAGATGGCAATTAAAACAAACCTGGAGTAAGAAATGGCTGGATGCCCCTAATTCTTGGAATTAGTACATAGGTCCAATCTTAAGGCGTATACTTCTTTTTACAACATCCCAACAAATAGAACCCGTCTTGAGTAGTTGTTATTTGCTACAATTTTTTTTTATGCCCCACCGCATCAGCTGGCCGCTTTCTTTAGAAAGCCACCGGGCTTTCCATGAGTTCGCCCCTGTCTTTTTCTTCCTTTGTACGCCTTGGGCGGATGCAGTTCTAATCCCGAGCACTCGGGACATCTGGGCACAAAACTGTTATCCCGGTAGCTATCGGGACGCTTCCATCCAAAAGTTTAAACCACTTCCATACCAAAAACGATCAAATCAATTTTCTATTAGACCCAAACAAAAGGAACAGAAGTATCTCTGTTTTGTCGCCAATTTTTTTGCGCAGAATCGAAAAGGCCCTAGTGATATGGCCCTCTACGGTTTTTATGGAAATCTTTAGGTACTCGGAAATCTCAATATTGGTAAGCCCCTCTTGCCTACTTAAGACAAACACCTCTTTGCATTTGGGCGGTAAGGCCACAATTTCTTCTTTTACCAAGGTCATCAATTGTGCTATAGCCTCTGGGTCATTATCCTCGATTACTAAATGTAAAGCTTCGATATACTTTTTTTCCAGGGCCAAAAGAGATTGATTTTTTCTGTATTGATCAATGAATTCGTTATAAACAGAGCGGGAAAGAAAGCTCTTGATATTAAAATCTTCCGGGAGTCCCTTTCGTTTTTTCCAGAGCCCCATAAAAACATTCTGCACAATATCCTGTGCCTGATAATGGTCATTGACCAAACTATTGGCAAAGGTGCAAAGCCTTTGATGATGGGTATCTACCAAGTACGTATACGCAGCTTCGTCCCCATTTTTAAGTTGTCTGATCAAAAAAATATGGTTTGCGAAGGCCTTTTCCATTCTTTGCTAAATAGTGAAAATTGGGTCTAATATTATATCAATATTAAAAAAATATTATCAAAAATAGAGGGAATCATAAATCTGCTTCGTCCTGTTTATAGACTTAAGGAACAGAAATGCCTACCCAGAAATTTCAAAAACTGATTGTGAAATATATCACCAGACAGGCCAATCCAAAGGAAATGGCAGACTTGCTGGAGTGGCTGAACAATCCCCAAAACCATTCGTTGTTCAATGAATTTGTAAAAGTTCATTATGTTATTGAGTATACTATGAAAAAGTACGATGTAGAGAAAACCAAAAAGGAACTTATCGCGGAAATCCGTAGGGATAAGAATATCCTTCATAGGCGACCGCCAAGATCGTTTTTAAAATATGCGGCCATTGCCCTATTGTTTCTCGCATTGGGATACTTCTATAAACAGGGTATGTTCCAAGGAAAGGAAAATGAGCTTCTTGTTCCCGAGGAGCAATCCATTACCTTGGAGCTTGAAGATGGAAGCATAGAAATCATAGACCCCAAGGGAACAAAAAAAGTCCGCGACCCAAAAGGAAAGTTGGTAGGACGTCAGAATGGGAATACCATTGTATATACCCCGAACACCGAAAGTGCCGAGTTGGTCTACAATACGTTGAAGGTCCCCTACGGAAAACGATTTGACATACGACTGGCGGACAGCACCTTGGTAAGCCTTAATGCAGGGTCATCATTACGGTATCCCGTAAAATTTTTAGAGAACGGCAACAGGCAAGTGTTTTTGACAGGTGAAGCCTATTTTCACGTAACCGAGAATTCGGAACGTCCCTTTATCGTAAATGCCGCTACGCTTAATGTGGAGGTGTTAGGTACGGAATTTAGCATAACCGCATATCCCGAAGACAATGCCTCCGATGTTATACTTGTTGAAGGTTCAGTGGCCATGTACTCCGGAATATTCAATTCTGACGCCCGAACCAAACTGGTTCCTGGAGACAAAGGTTCCATGGATAAAATATCATCAGGTATTATCGTGGAACGGGTAAACACCAATGTATACACGGCTTGGAGGAATGGGGAATTGGTTTTTCGAAAAATGCCCCTGGACAATATTCTCAGAAAGCTTGAACGACATTATAATATTACGATAGTTAACCAAAATGCAGATTTGGGCAAAGAAGTGTTCAACGCAAGCTTTAGGAACGAACCGATAGAAAAAGTGTTGGGCTATCTCAATACCCTTTACGGGATAGAGTACCGAATAAAGGACAACATAGTCATTATTAACTAAACGATTTGCTTATGACCAAATAAAGTTATTGAACAAAAACCGGGAAATGCGCCAACATCTCCCGGTATAGAAAGCGATTAATTAAATCTAAGTAACCACTTTTCAAGCAATTAAAAATATGAAAAAACAATGGAACACAAGGTCGTGGTGGAATCCACTACCGAAATTTGATCTGAAAATGAAATTGACCGCCCTGTTATTGTTCACTGCATTATTTGGATTGCAGGCTAATAACGGCTATTCCCAGAAAACCAAAATCTCGTTGGATGTAGAAAACACATCAATCGCTTCGGTCATAGATGAAATTGAAAGTACCACGGATTTTCGATTTGTGTATATTACCAAGTATGTTGATATAGATCGTAAAGTATCCATAAAAGTAAAACAACAGCGTATCCGTAAAGTGCTGGCTCTTTTATTTGACCACACCGATACGGACTATACTATAGAGGACACGCAAATCCTTCTTACTTTCAAGGAAGTAGACAAAGAAACTTCCCAAGAAAGAGCACCTATTTTTGATGTGCAAACTGAAATCTCCGGGATGGTAACGGATGACCAAGGTATTCCGTTACCAGGGGCCAGTATTGTAGAAGAAGGGACCACAAATGGTACCCAAACCGATTTTGATGGCACCTTCTCGTTGGAAGTCGAGGGTGTAGACCCTGTTCTGATTGTTTCCTATATAGGCTTTGCCACCAAGGAGATTCCCGTAAACGGACAGAATACCCTTAACATTATGTTACAACCGGATACCTCCAGTTTGGACGAAGTAGTCGTTGTAGGGTACGGTACCGTTAAAAAAAGTGATCTCACGGGAGCCGTTTCCTCGGTTTCCCAAAAGGATATTGCCGATGTGCCCGTAGCATCTATAGATCAATCCATACAGGGAAGGGCCGCCGGGGTAACCGTTACACAAACATCCGGAGCTCCGGGAGCGGGAATAAGTATCCGGGTCAGGGGCGGAAATTCCATTAGTGGTGGTAATGAACCCTTATACGTTATAGACGGGATTCCCGTGTATAGCAACAACAATCTATTTGAGCCTGATGATGGGTCGTTCAACGTTGGTGAGGCACAAAATGCCTTGGCCACACTGAATCCAGGGGACATTGAATCCATTGAAATCCTAAAAGATGCCTCCGCGACGGCAATTTATGGATCCAGAGGTTCCAATGGTGTAGTTATCATCACCACAAAAAAAGGAGAATCGGGAAAACCAAAATTTAGCTATAACACCTATACCGGTTTACAGGAAGTTTCCAGGACATTGGATCTATTGGTGGGCTCCGAGCATTTGGCCTTTAAAAATGAACAACTGGTAAATCTTGGGATACCTGTTCGTTATGGCGTACCCGATGGAAGGTTTCCACAGCCGCTCGATGAATATGGAGCGACCGATTGGCAGGATGAAATCTTTAGGACCGCAGTGATAACCAACCATCAACTTTCGGTTTCCGGAGGAAGTGAAAACACAAAGTATTTTATTAGCGGAAGCTATTTTGATCAAGAGGGCACGATCATCAATTCAGGGTTCAAAAGATACAGCCTTAGAATAAATATGGATAACAAACTTTCCGACAGGATTACCCTGACCAATAGCTTATCCTTAAGCAGAAGCCAAAACAACCCTACGGTAGATGCGGGGGGAGAGGGAGTGCTCACCAATGCCTTGCGCTTTACGCCGGCCTTGCCCGTTTTTGACGAAGATGGTAACTATTCAATAAATGTTGGTCCGGGATCGGGACTTTCACAAATGGTGAATCCGGTCCAATTGGCGAGGGAAACCATCAATGAGATTGAAACCGATAGGGTTTTGGCCAATTTTGCATTGGACTATGAATTGGCCAATAATCTAAACTTAAGGGTAAGTGTTGGAGGCGATATTGTGAGTAGTCAGCGACGCCTTTTCTTCCCGAACAATTTTGAATATGCAAGTTTGGCGGCCAATGAAAATGGGTCCGCGGTCTCCTCTTTTACCCGATCGACCAACCTCTTGAACGAAAATACCCTTAGCTATAAGTACGAAATCGATTCAGATAATGTATTTGACTTTCTTGCGGGAATCACGTTCCAATCCCAGGAAATAGAGGTATCCACGGCGCAGACCAATGATTTTGTTACCAATGTGAACGGACCGGACAATCTTTCCGTTGGGGCGGCACCACAGCCCACGATTACCCAAAGGGAAAAATGGGGACTGAATTCATACCTGGCACGTATCAACTACAACCATAAAAGCAAATATTTGCTAACCTTGAGCGGAAGGGTAGACGGCTCGTCCCGCTTCGGCGAAAACAACAAATATGGGTTCTTTCCATCTGCGGCGTTGGCTTGGAGGGTTTCCGAAGAAAGTTTTTATGGCGAGAGCGAAACCTTTAATAGCTTAAAGTTCAGGGCAAGCTACGGTATTACCGGAAACCAGGAAATTGGGCTTTACCAGTCCTTGGCACGACTAGGAACGCTACGTACCGTCTTTAACAATGGTGCGAACACCCCTATCGGTGTTTTTCCCCAAAATGTGGCCAACCCGGATTTAAGGTGGGAAAAAACGGGACAATTGAACATAGGTGTTGATCTGGGTCTCTTTAACAATAGAGTTCAGTTTTCAACGGATTATTATAACAAGAAGACCGAAGATCTGTTAGTGGAAATCGAACTTCCGGCCACATCCGGGGCAAGCAGTGCTTTGAGCAATATTGGAAGCCTCAGGAACGAAGGCTTGGAGTTTAATCTGAATGCGAACATAGCCGATGGCGAGTTTGCTTGGCAAGCCAATGCCAATCTTGCCTGGAATAGAAACGAGGTTTTGGATATTGGAATTAACGACAATATCATTTTAAATGCCGATGGAATAGGTAGTAGTAACATCATTACCAAAGGGGAATCCGTAGCCTCGTTCTATGGCCTGGTCTGGGATGGTGTTTGGCAAGACCAGGCACAGATCGATGCATCGGGCATAGCCCCGAATGCAAACCCAGGTGATTGGCGTTTTAAGGATGTAAGCGGAGACGGGGTTTTTAACGAAGCCGATGATCGTACCATAATAGGTGACGGCCTCCCCGATATCGTATATGGTTTCACCAACAACTTTAGTTGGAGAGGGTTTGACCTATCCGTTTTCTTTCAAGGTGTTTCCGGAAACGAAATCCTGAATTTGAACCGAAGAAGCCTGGAGGATGGACAGCCTAACTTTAATATGTTGACCACTGTTAGAAATCGATGGACTACGGAAACCCCTAGTAACACCAATGTTAGAATGGCCGCAAGACATCCCAATACGGCAAGTACCTTCTTGGTTGAAGATGGTTCTTTTCTAAGATTGAGAAATGTCACCCTGGGCTATAATATCCCCATGAAATCCTCAAAATTAAGTGCTGTCATCAGTAATGCAAGAATCTATCTCACCGGTCAAAACCTATGGACCATAACGGATTATAGGGGTTTTGATCCAGAGGTCAACTCCGAGGGCCAGGATAATGTAATTGCCGGGATCGACTATGGCACCTATCCCAAGGCCGTATCCTATATTTTGGGAATCGATGTTAGTTTTTAATTTAAAAAATAAAATGATGAAATATATACGTATACCAATATTCTTACTTACGCTATTGGCCTCCTGTGAAAGCAATTTGGAGGAAGAGCCTTTTTCATTCATCACCAATGAGAATTTTTTTAACACGGAGGAAGATGCCATTTCGGGTGTCAATGCCGTGTATGCAGACTTGAGGGAGGATGAATACTACGGAGATACCTACGTTACCTTGTCGGAACTTGGGGCGGATATCATAGAATATCGAGATGACGGTGACGCAGAACTCATAGGGTTTGACAAGAATCAATTTGGTTCGGCATTCTCACCTTTGAACGATTTTTGGACCCAGGCATACAGTACCATCAATCGGGCGAATACGGTAATTGAAAATACCACCTTGGATAGCGATATAGGAGATCGGGTAATCGCGGAAGCAAAATTTTTAAGGGCGCTTACGTATTTCCATTTGGTCCGATCTTTTGGTGATGTTCCTTTAGTCTTGACCCCTCCAGAGGGGATAGATAACCTGGCCATTCCAAGGGTTGAATCCTCGCAGGTCTATGACCAAATAATTGGCGACTTAAATGAGGTAATTGGCGAGGGAGGCCTTCCCGAAACCTATGGAAACTCATCTGATATCGGCAGGGCCACACTTGGGGCCGCCCAAGCGCTATTGGCAGAAATACATCTGACATTGGGCAATTATCAGGAGACGAGGGACCTTGCCCAGCAAATAATATCCTCCGGTAATTATCAACTCTTTGAAACGTATGGAGATGTTTTTGATCTTGCCAACGAAAATGGCATAGAGCATATTTTTTCCATCCAATACAGTTGTGTAGAGCCCCAGTTTGCAAGTGGTTATGCGCAATCATTTGCCGTGGATTTCCTATATCCGGGCTTCGGGGGATTAATGGTGAACGAGGATTTTGTGGCATCCTTTAACGATAACGATGTCCGATCGGACCTTATTTATACCGAAAAAATTACGGCATCGGGAGACACCTTACAGGTGAAACAAAAACCAAGACATGATAAATTCTTTGACCCTTCCCCCTGTGGCAATAGCGCCGCAAACAATAATTGGATCGTATATAGATTAGCTGATATTTTATTGATTTTTGCGGAAGCGGAGAATGAACTATCGGGACCCACCGGGGCGGCCTACGATGCCATAAACCAACTTAGGGAAAGGGCGGGAATAGCACCTTTGGCCACAGGATTGTCCAAAGAGGCGTTTCAAGAGGCCGTTCTTCAAGAACGGGCTTGGGAACTTTATTCGGAAGGCCATCGAAGGTGGGATTTGCTTCGGACAGGTCGTTACATTGAACAAATGGAAAGTGTAGGCATCCCGACCGAGAGTAAATATGTATTGTTTCCAATTCCCCTTCCGGAACTGGATGCCAATAGGGAGTTGACCCAAAACGATGGATATTAGTCAAAAAAGGGAAATTCGATTTGAAACCGCATCTATTTTAAATTTTGTGCGAACTGATGATATATGCTTATTATAAATAACTTATTTGCTAAAATCATTTACCTTATGAAAAATTGGATATTCCTTTGTTTGCTGTTGTCACTTATCGTTTTACCATCTTCATGCCAAAAAGGGGAATCCTTTGATGTGGTGGTATATGGAGGGACACCTGGTGGGGTTATCTCGGCTGTAGCGGCTTCAAGAAACGGTGCTAAAGTACTGCTCGTAGAACAAACCAACCATGTAGGCGGGTTGAGTACGAGCGGTATAAATACCGCGGAATCGGAACATATGATCAACAAGGCGATTACCGGGATTGCGTTGGAGTTTTATGTCCGGATGGGAGAGCAATTTCCTGAGGGATATTTTGAGACATTTCATGATGGAAGAATGTTGAATTTTGAAAAGGGTGATCCTGCGTTCTTTTTTGAATCCCATATAGCAGAAGAACTGTACAATGAGATGCTAAAAGAAGCGAATGTCACAGTGCGCTATGGTAAATATGTGGACTCCGTTAGTAAAAAGGACAAAACGATCAGTCAAATTGTTCTTACTGATGGTACCACAGTAAATGGGAAAATGTTCATAGATGCATCTTATGAAGGTGATTTAATGGCAAGGTCCAATGTCTCCTACACCTATGGTCGCGAGGATAAAAGCACGTATAACGAGTCTTATGCGGGCATACGTTTCATGGATGATACCCTTAGTGCACGGACAATAGATCGCCATGGTAAAATACTACCTTATTTTTCAAAGGATTCGGGACTAAAGCCAGGTAGCGGGGATGACAGGGTAATGAATTATAATTTTCGCCTGTCAGCTACCAAGATAGACAGCAACAAGGTGGAGATTCCAAAACCTGACGACTACGAGCCGTCACGGTTCGACCTATTGCGGGACTATTTACAAAATTACCCGGATACTAAGCTAAATAGGTTGATGGGAATCTATGAAAGAGGCAGTGGTAAGTTTGAGTTCAACAATAAGCAGGATGCTCTAATCTCCTTGGGCCTTTTTGGAGGCAATAGGGAGTATCCGGATGCCGACTATGCAAAACGGAAGGAAATATATGATGACCATAAATCCTATACTCTTGGATTTCTATATTTTCTTGGCCATGACGCGTCGGTACCCGAAAAGCTCCAACAGGAGATGCGTTCCTATGGCTTTTGCAAAGATGAATTTGTAGACAATGATCATTTTCCTTATTACCTATATATAAGGGAAGCACGACGCATGGTTGGGGATTTTGTCTTTACTCAAAAAGATATCTTGGATGAGAGGAGCAAAAAAGATGCGGTGATGTTGGGTTCCCATTGGATCGATTCGCACCATGTGCAGAGGGTTCAGGTCTCCGATTCTTCCTTTACCAACGAGGGAAGAATTTGGCATAAGGTGACCAAACCTTATGAGATTCCCTATAGGATTCTACTTCCTAAAACTGATGAAGTCTCCAACCTTTTGGTTCCTGTATGCAGTTCATTGTCCCATGTAGCATTCTGCTCATATCGGCTGGAGTCTACATGGATGCAGATGGGCCATGTTGCCGGTACCGCCGCGGCACTATCACTAAAAAATAATATAGCTCCTGCCGATTTGGGACTTGCATCGCTGAGGGAACAACTTGCCAAGGAAGGCGTAATCTATAAAATTGAAAACCTGGGGGATTATGATGATTACGACAACGAATAGCGAATAGATTTCCAATGATACCATGTCCCTTTTTCACAATTATCTTGATTACGGATTATTAAAAACCATTCGATGAAAAGCCTGAAGTTTTTTTAGTTTGAGTTAGTTTTCCTTGAGAATAGGAACGTCTGGAAACTTTCGTTCCTATTCTCTTAACTACGTTCCTATGGAAAAATGTCCATGGAACAATGGGCAGCCTTCCCAATGATGTTCTAGAAAAATTTAGGTGAGAAGTGAAAATTAGTGGTTTTGTGTCCAGATATCCCGAGTGCTCGGGATTAGAACTGAATCCGCCCAAGGCGGACAGAGGGAGAAAAAGACAGGGGCGAACTCATGGAAAGCCCGGTGGGCTTTCTAAAGAAAGCGGCCAGCTGATGCGGTGGGGCGCAAAACGACAATTTTCCAGCCAATACGAAAAAGTTTAAATGACTTCATAATCAAAAAGTAATACCCTTCACAATATGCGATCATTGATTACCTTATTCTTTGTTCCATCTTTTTTAATCTCATGTGGTTCTTCTAACATCAAGAAAAAAGTAGAACCTCCAAGGCAAAAGTTGGCCATCATTTTTGATACGGATGCCAACAATGAACTTGATGACCAACATGCGTTGGCTTATTTGTTTTCCAATCAGGATTTTTTTGATATAAAAGCCATTACGGTTAATGCCACACGGAATGGTGGCACTATTGATGGCCATTATGACGAAGCGGAACGTGTCATGAAGCTTTTTAAGGTAAGACAGAAAATACCATTGATCAAGGGAGCCAATAACTCCTTTTCCGAGATAAAGGACGATTTGAAAAATGCAGCTTTTGATGGATTCAATGCCGTTGATTTCATTATTTCGGAGGCCAAAAAGTATACCCGCGAAAAATTGGTGGTCATTGCCGTTGGCAAGCTTACAAATATGGCATTGGCGCTAAAAAAGGATTCTACCATTGCAAATAATATCCGCTTGGTTTGGCTTGGCGCCAATTATCCGGATCCCGGAGAATATAATCTTGATAATGATATTGAGTCTATGAACTATGTTCTAAAAACCGACATATCATTCGAGATGGTCACCGTACGGTACGGAAAGCCTTCCGGAACCGATGCGGTAAAGATTACCCAAGAGGAAGTCAATAAAAAGATGCCGGGATTGGGCCCAAAAATTGACACCCCGATCCTCGGTAGACATGGCGGCTCATTTGATAATTTTGGCGATTATTCCGTAAACCTCTTTTCACATATTGACCTTCACGGCGACCCTCCGGCCAGATCGCTGTTTGATATGGCCGCGGTGGCCATCGTAAAGAATCCCGATTGGGCACGTGCCAATGAAATCCCATGCCCGATCATGGTCGATAAAGTATGGATAGAACAACCCAAAAACTCAAGAAAAATTACGGTCTGGGAACATTTCAGCAAGGAGGAGATCCTTAGGGATTTCTATCAGGTATTGAGCTCATCCGATTAGGATCTGTTAACACTAAAATGAAAACTATAATGAAGAAAATGGTATATTTTGCTTTGGCACTATTCCTATTGCCCTTTGGATGTAGTACACCGCCCCATTTTGAATGGGATTTTCAATCGTTTTATAAGCCAAAGGAGAATCCTATTGTTCAAGCGGATTCATCCTTCACATTTACCTGTCCTATAAAAAAAGAGGTTGTACATTGGCAAAAAGCGGATGTTTTTAATCCGGCGGCCATAGTTAAAGACAATAAGGTTTACTTACTTATGCGTTGCGAAGATAATCCTAGAGCTATTCTTGGAGGGCGAACTTCTAGAATCGGTTTGGCATATAGTGATGATGGAATACATTTCACAAAGCATCCGACGCCGGTCTTGTATCCCGATAAGGATAGTTTTATGCAATATGATTATCCAGGTGGTTGTGAAGATCCAAGAATAGTGGAGACAGAAAATGGGTCGTATGTACTGACATATACTTCATGGAATCATAAAATAGCTAGATTAAGTATTGCATTTTCAAAAGACCTGATACAATGGGAGAAAAAGGGACTTGCGTTTGCAAAGGCCTATAACGGGAAATTTATTGATCAATGGTCAAAGTCCGGTTCCATTGTCACAAAAATAGAAGGAGGCAAACAGATTGTTGCAAAAATAAATGGCAAATACTGGATGTATTGGGGAGAGTTTTTTGTGAATCTTGCATGGTCCGAAAACCTGATCGACTGGACCCCTCTACTGAATGAAGATGAAGAGCTCAAAATAATTCTGGGTGCAAGGAATAATAAATTTGATAGCGCATTAGCGGAATGCGGACCACCAGCATTGATTACTGATGAAGGTATTGTATTACTCTATAATGGTAAAAACTCAGATGATGCCGCACGTGACAAAAATTTACCAACGGGTATTTATTCGGTAGGAAAAGCGGTTTTTGATGTTAACGATCCCGAGAAAGTCATCTTTCGCTCCGATACCTGTTTGCTTAAACCAACACTGCCCCACGAAATTTCC
>JBCBSN010000128.1:0-12454 GCA_039819225.1 Bacteroidota bacterium
ATTGTAGGTGATATAGTTGTTCTGTACCCCATTGATATTAGAATTATAGCCCTTTTGAATCAATCCCAAAGGGTAATAATTTTTCTCGCTGATTATTTCGGTATTGGCATCGATAGCACCATCATCATTATTGTCGGAGTATGCCAAGCGTACGTTGCCCAAATGGTCTCGGTATTGGAATACATATGAAAACCCTCCATTGCCGGATGGTTCTACATATCCCTCATTATGGTTGAAATATCTCAATGAGCCGTTCTCGTACAGAAAATTGTTTGCATAATCGGTTTCCTTGTTCCCATTGGCAAGATCGGTCACTTTCTTTTTCAGTTTGTTCCCTACCGCATCGTACACGTATTCTACCTTATTCCCACCACCAAAATCCACCAATATGGGAAGATCATAATAGTTGTAGTCCACATCCACAATGCCCTTGTTGTCATCACGGATCATATTGCCATTCTGATCATAACCATAATCATCACTTGAATCGGATACTGTATTGACGGCATCGTCCTTAAAACCGAACTGGTCAAGGGAGGCGGCATCGGCAACCTTCATCAACTTGTTGGTGTTGGGCGCATAACCGTACGTAAGATCGTCCATCACGCCATAATCTGTTACGAACCCATTGCCGTCGATCGCGGTATGGCCGTTCCTTACAAGGCTGGTAATGTTCCCGTTCTTGTCATAGCCAACATTGGTAAGGCTATAACGCTGATCCGAGGTATTGTCAATTGCCGATTTTATACGGTCAAGAGCATCAAATTCGTATCTGTACCACTTCAAAGAATTATCCGTATTTGCCGTCTTCCATTCCGTCTCCGCAATGTTCCCATTAAAAAGGGCTGTACCTCCATGGGTAGGAGTGTTATAATTTATGCCGAAGGCAAATAAATCGTTGCCCAACGAAGCTGGATTATTTATCTGTTTTAACCATCCCCTGATGTTATAGAAATAGTCCACGGTCTGAAGGCCCTCGGTATCGGCATAATCCGTGCCCGGGGTACCGCCCACCTTCTTTTGGATAAGTTGCCCCAGATCGTCATATCGGTTAAAGACGATAAGCTCCTCGTTGGGTTCGGTATCGGCATCACCGCCGCCCGTATGGGCATCGGGGTCTATATAGAGCCTTGTCCCCGGCAAAAGGGTCGCCTCGGTCACCGTGATGCTCCTTGTGGCCACCCGCTCATCTTCAATGTTGCCGTTTAAGGGCAGATGTTCCGCTACGTTGCCGCCCCCGCCGCCGCTCTGGCCGCAGTCGTCCACCAGGGTATTGTCCCCTATACACTGCGTCTGCGTAAGCAAACGGCCCACATGGTCATAGGTAAAATTGTCCAGGGTCACCAAGGTGGCATTGTCCCGGGTATGAGAGGTGCGTACCTTTTCGGGCCTGCCTACAAAGTCCAACTGTGATTCCACGATATCCACAGTACCAAGGTACGTATTTTCGGAATAGGTATAGATGGCCCTGGCCTTGGTATCGTAACGGGTCACCGTCGTGATCCATTTGGCCGGGGATACGTTCAATACCCGTACCTTGGAACCCGTGGCCAGTCCCTGGGTCCTATCGTCTATGGCCGTACCGAAGACCGTTGCCGGGGGAGTGGGTTCGCCTGCCTTGTTAAATTCGTAATCGTCATAATAGTTTACGGTAAGCACCTCGCTTACCGTGCTTGTGGGATAGGCCGTGTTACCGTACCCGATATCGATGGTGCCATTGGTAAAGCTACCGGCTTCCACCCATAATTTTCCGGAGACCGCATCGACCTCGGTCTGAATCTCCGTTCTGGAACTGTTGTCCAGGACCTTGCCCGTATAGGCCACCCGGCCAAAGGCATCGTATTTGGTAAAGAGCCATTCGTCCGGGGACTTTTCCCTTTGGTTGGCGTCCTGGGTCATGATAGGCTGGTCCAGTTGGTTGTAGACGATATATTCCCATCCCTTGCCCGGTATCCTTTTCTCCACCAAACGGTTGCGGTGGTCGTAGACGTACTGGTAGCCCAGTTCGGCCATACGGCCGTTCAGGTTTGCCAAGGTCGCCGTGGTGCCCTCCATCTTGGGGGGCAGTACATAGGTAAGGTTGCCGTAGTCGTCATAGACGTAGTAGGTGTCGTGCGGTTCGGCTACGCTCACCGTCCCGTCACTTTTCGTAATCGTGGCATAAGTGCGTTTGAGTACCACCCGCCCTTGTTTGTCCGTAAACTCTTCCGTGGTATGCAGTTTATCGGTCGCTGAGCCTGTCGAAGCGTGGTTCTCGTCCTTGGTAACGTTCTTGTAGAGTTCGCCCTGGGGGTAAAATTCCGTTCCCGTTAAAAGCGGTTTTTCGGTATCCTTGCCTCCGCTACCGTCTTCTTCAAAGTCTACCTTGAACCATACAACGTTGTCATTTTCGGGATCGGCACCGTTATCCGGGTTTTGATTGTTGGTATGGTACCCAAATTCGATACTATGGTCGTCCCCAGCCAGATCCAATTTCCAATCCTCCCCCGGGGCGGCCTGTTTTAAGACCCGGTTCAGGGGCGAGGGCTCAAAGTGCTTTTGGGAATAGGGGTTCACCTCGTTGCCCGAGACGTTAGGGAAATCGGCCCCATAGGTATTGATGTCATCATAATAGGTGCGTGTGGCCGCTTCCATATCACCGGTGACGAAACGGCCAAAGTCCGTGGATTGTTGCCCGTCGGTAATCGGCAGCCATTCCTTTTCCATCCTGCCGAAACCGTCATAGCCCATATGGCTAACGATGTCATGCGCATTGCCATTTTCGTCCTTGGGCGTTTGATCCATGCCTATCTGTTGCATGGGACGGCCTAGGCCGTCAAAATAGGTGATGTCCTGTATAGTGCCCTCGTCCTCGGTAAAGAAGGCCAAGGGGTTGTCCCGTGGTTCCTGGTACATACGGGTATAGATATAGTTGTGATCGGCGGGGTCGCCGCTTTTCGGGATGATGGGGAGACAATGGTTGGTAGGGTCGTAATAGTCCGGGCATCCGTCCGCCCGGGGATCTGTGGTCCATCCCGTTCCACGAGTACCGCAATCCTGTTCCCCCATATGGTTCAGATTGTCCCTAAAGCCGTCCCCGTCGGTATCGGGATACCAGGTACGGAACCCCTGCACATCCGGATCGTCGTCGTCACAGTCGTCCAGGGGAAGCTCGATGGTCGTCCATCCTTCCCCGGGGCTTTCGCAGGATTCCGTTCGTTGGGAGGCCCTTCCATCCCTGTCCCGGTCCAGGTACCAGATGGAAACGGTATTGGACGAATCCTCGATATCGGGGCAAAGATCTACCTCGACATTCGTGGTATATCCAGGTTTTGAGCCAATTCGACAGTCCATTATATAATCATTCAGGTTGTTGGGAAACCCATCATGGTCACTGTCCGTGTACCAGCGTACCCGCTCACAGGGTTGGGTTACCTGAACGGCAAAGGAGGGGATGTTCCCGTTCCCGTCGGTAACGTTCACCACCGAGGTACGCTGTGCTGGATCGGTATTGCGGGCCGCAGTGATCTCGAACCGTGTCGTGGAGAGCTGCCGGAAGCTTAACCAACCGTCCGGCCCGGAGACCACGGCAAAGGAATAGTCCGCCGTACCGCTACAGTTGCTCGTGGTAAGGGTAAATCCAAGGGTATCGCCCCCGGCGGCAAAGGCCCTGGGATTTGATACGCCATCCACCTTGCAGGTGGGGGGCGGTGGGGGCGGGGGTCCCGTGCCCTCCTGTACCACCCTTACTTGACCTACGGGTTGCCCCCCCACTGCGATGGCGAAGTCCTCCTGCCGATCGGTGCTCCGGGTATTGGCACTTTTTGTACGCACCGTTATGGAGACCTCGGAACCGTTAAGGCCCAGGGTAACGGACATCCAGCTTGGTGGGGAGTAGTTGGAGGGATAGTAGGAAATGCCCCCTTGGCAATTCCCCTGTGCCTGGGCGGTCTTTCTTTTGGAGGTGACCTGCCCGGATTCAAAGTCAAGACTAATGGTCCCGGACAAGTAGCACTGCCCCTGGACCGTGGCCGAGAGCAGGATGAAGATCGTGAACAGGAAAAGAGAGTTTATCTTGGGGAAACGTTTATGTAATGTCATGATGGGTTCTTTTTGGGCGGTCGGGGAAGTCTAATCGATTTCCTGTCCCTTGTAATGGTATTCATAGTCGGTGATGAGTTTACCATCTTCGTCCCGAACTACTTTTAAACGGTTAAAATCGTCGTATTCGTAATAGGTGGTATACCCTCTTGGATCCGTCATGCTGGTCATGCCCACGAGGGGAACATAGGTATAAGTGGTGATCCTGGCACTTGGCAGGGCGTCCCTTAGGCCGGTATTGAAAAGTTCCAGCTCCCGCTGCTGCGGTACATCGGTCTGGATCCGATCCAGGCTTTCCAAAAATGCGTCCAGGGAGCTATGGCCCGTGGGAAGTGCTCCGGAGACTGCGGGTTCCAGCGCGGCATAGGAAACATTTTCCGCGTTGATCACGCGTAATTGACCGTTATAGGCCCATACTCCCGAACGTACCGTACCGTTTTCGATGCGGCTCTGTAGGAGGTTCCCAAGGCCGTCGTATTTATCGAAGGCGACGATTCCTTCAAGCTCCTCCAGCTTCTTGGACCTGCCGATGGAGGTCGCCAAGGTCAGATCGGAAGTCGCCTCCGATTTTCCATAGCCATAGTCCAGCACGGCCAGTTCCCGATCGTCCTTTGACCGGATGCTCCGGACCACCGTGGCCAACCTGTTCTCCGCCCTAAGGTCCCCCATGGCTTCCTTTGCACCTACCTCCGTGTCATAGGGGTAGAAATATCGGTTGCAGTAGGTCTCGCCCCCGTTAACGGTCTCCACCATAAACTTGGGATGGTGGGTCCCCTCGTTGAATATGGTCGAGTTCCTTACCGTATGTTCCCCGTCCCCGAGGAATTTCGTCGTCCTGGTCGCGGAAAGTTTGGAGACCAGGCCGTAGTGCAGGGGAAATTGGTAGGGGTAGTAGGTATGGTGGTCCGCGCCCCAAGGGCCTTCGCTGGTCAGGTATGCGCTACTGGTTATGAGCCCATCCGCGTCCGTCCGTCCGCCTAATGGGAAGCCCATAAAACTGGAATAGTGTTCCCTGGGCATGTTCCCGTTAAGGTACTCATAATCGTTCTCCCTACGCTTTACCAGGTTCCCGTCCCTGTCATGGACATTCTCCCTGATGACGTTTCCGTTGGCATACCCGAAGCTCAACCTCAAGGGGACGCTCAGCACTATGGCGTTTTCTATACAAGCATCCCCAAAGGAACTGTAGGCCCTTGAGGTGCCCGTGCAATCGTTCCCGAAATCCAGGCCGGAACAGGTCCATTTGGTCCTGAACAGCCCAAGTATCTCAATGTAGGGATCTCCGGATCCCGTTCTACTGTCATATGAAAAGGGCCGACAGAAGCTTTCCCGGAAATAAGCATTTTTTTCATTATGGTACTCCCTCTGGATCCAACCTTGGGAATCCCCGTTCTCGTCGAGTTTATATTCACGTACCTGGGAATAGCCGATATGACAGCCCTGTGCGCTCGGGTTTCCCCCTACCACGTTATGGCCCACAAGGGAAAAAGAGGTATATCCCCCGGGATTGTAACTGTGGAAGCCGGCGGCGTCCATATGGAACACGAGGTCGTCCATCAACTTTCCGGACGAGCCCAGTCCCTCCAGGGCACCGGGGACGGTGTAATCGTATTCCGTACTTCCGATAAATGCGTTGTCGGCATCCCTATCGACCACCTTCCGGATCCTTGCCCCCCCAACCTCGAACCGTTCGAGAAAATCGGAAAGGTCCGTACCCATCGGAAGCCTTTCAAAGGTGTGCAACAGGATCTCGCCATTGCTAAAACTGGACGCAGGGACCGGGGGAAGCGAGGGCCCTCCCAAACTACTGGCCGATCTTCGGATCACCCTATAGTCTCCCTTTGGGAGGTTGATGCCAGTGGACACCCGAGAGGGCTGGGATCCGGGGCTCGATGGGGCGTCGGCATAGGTGAAAAGGGTAAGCTCCTGTCCGGATTCGATGTTCTCCACGACCAATAGGGGATATCCGGCCCAATAACTGGTACCGCTATGGCCCGTATACGTCTCTATGTTCCCGTTGACTTCCAGTACCGAGGGGTATTCCACCGAGAACACCTGGCCTATGCCCTGTGGGACGGTAATGGCGTCCCCTTGTTCAAAGTCGAGGCCGGATTCCAGATAGTTGTATTCCGCATCCTTGGCGTTCTTGAGATATTGATAGGTCAGGTCGAATCGGGATTCGTCCACCATATCGGTCCACTTGAACCTGTCGGTGCCGTTCACCGTTTCGGTCACCTGAAAGGGCGGGGGTACCGAAAGAACGATGTCATGGGGCTCGTATTCCAGGATTGTATACCCCTTGGTGGGATAGGTCACCCGTTCCAAAAGCCCGTTGAAACCGAACCTATGGTCGCTGCCCCGATCTGATCCCAGGAACTCCCTGAAGGTCTGCCCCAGATGCGCGGTGTTGTTGAAAAGGAACTTGGAAGTACAGAATCTTTTGATCCTGGGAACATAGGTGTCGTTGGTCCCTTTCCCGTTGTAATACCCCCAAAAGTCTACCGCATAACTGTCCTTTGGTGGAAGGGCATTTTCGTTCCTGTAAGTGAAGCGATACTCCCGTTCGTTGATATTCACCCCGTCCAACTTGAGCCTTAGATAACGCTCGTTTATGGTCTCCCCGGCCTTGTCCGAATTGTAATAGGATTGTTCCATTTGGGCATCGACCACTTTTTTACCCAAGGAGTTGGTTACTTCAATGCCAGATAATTTTTTAGGGAGATACGGCGAGGAATCCACACAATTGACATTGCCATGGCATGATCTCACATGGCTTTGCGAGGTCACCAATATGTGGCTACCGAAAGATCCATTTGAAATTCTCTGTAAAGTATTACCGGTGCTCAGATCCAAGCGGTCTTCCAATAGGAAGTCCATTTGGCCAAAATCACCGGTTATTTTAGTAAGGTAATTGTTTTCTATTATGGTGGTTGAAGCATTGTGGTTCTTTTGAGAGCTCCCATTTATAGTTCCCACACCTTCGTTCGTGGAAAGATGCGTGTTGTGGTCACCACCATCTATATCAAAAGTGTAATGCGGAAAATTAAAGTATAGGCCCGGGCTGTATTCGAATTGTAATAAGCGCCCCCTTGGCGAAATGACTTCGTCCAATGACCAGTTCGTAATCAAGGTTTCGTCCCGTCTATTGGTGTCAGCGAAAATAAACTGGATACAAGTTTGGTAACTGGAGGCAGTCTCCGAAGTGGAAAAGGTGGTGCTATAGTCCTTTGTTCCAAAGGTATAGGTGTATCCTTCGTCATCAACCAAGGTAAAGACCATGGTATCAAGATTAAGGCTCACCTTTACATTATTGCTGTTAAATACGGTGCCCTGTATTATATTATCTGCTCCTTTCTTTTGCAGGATGAAGGTGTAACTTTTACCGAACAACCGGGCCGTAAATACATCCGGTTGGGTATCAAATGAATTGGCGCCTGACCGTACACCACGGTTTACCCCAAAACTATAATGTACGTTTAAAATATCGTTCAGGTCGTGTGTGGGTCTAACCTGCCCTTGAACTTGCTGCAACGGAAGCGAATTGTAGATAAAACCATTTAAAGGAGCATTCTCATAACTTCCAGTCCTTGCATCTTCAAAATCATCTCCACCGTAAATTCTCCTGGAAATACCGAAAGCTGCGGAAAGATCCCAATTAAGGCCTACCCAACTGGCCTCTGAAGATACCTTTACCCCGCCTGTATCATAGGAGAGTTTAACAGGAATTGACATGCCCTCATACGGAATACTGAATATAGGGACCTCTATACTAGCCTTTCCGTTATAGGGAGAAGCCGTAACCTTACCGAACTCTCCCAAGGAGGAAACTTCGGGCGCCGATGGCATATTCTCATTCACATAAAATGGATCTATCTGGCTATCAAGGTTTTGACCTAAAGCTCTTACTAAGAAAAGGAAGAATAGACTAAGGCATGTATAAATGGAAATCCTTTTCATCATTTTTCTTTTATTACTTCTTGTGTTTTATCATAAATATTATAATCTTGAGAGATTCTGGGACCATAGAATCTTTCCAGCTTATTGATCCGTTCCTCCTGCTCCAGGACATACAACGTAAGCTCCTCGATCTTCTCCAGAAGTAGCCTGTTCATCTCCCCTACTTTAAGACCGTCGGCCTCCACCTCGGCTGCAGAAGGGATATGCGGGAGGTGACCTTTTTCTTGTATGTGCCTTTGTACCTCCTCCAGGGTGGGCAGTTCATAGTCCTTGGCGAAGACATAGTCCGGCCAGTTGGCCGTCTCCACCTTGATCTCCCGGGCGCGGATGTGCCCGTTCACCGCCAGGCGTACGTCCGGGGAGGCGGTGCCGATCCCCACGTTGCCATCGGTAAAGGAGATGTCGCTCCCCGAAGCGGTCCATACCGAAAGGGCGCCCGCGGCGGGGGCCGCCAAGGTGGTGGCCGTTACCGTATTGCTGCGCCCGCTCTCGTCGCCGTTGGCGTCCAGGGCGCTTACGCTAAAGCTATACTCCGTTTCAGGGTCTAGGGCCGTGGCGGTATATTCCGTTACCGTACCCAAGGTCTCCAGAACCGTGTCGCCAGTGTACACCCTATAACCCGTAGCTGCCACGTTGCCGCCATGAGTCCAGGAAAGGGATACCGTGGCGGCGGTTACCTCCCCAAGGGAGGCCACAGGGGCGGCGATGGAAGGGGCCGCGGCCGTGGTCCGGCTAAGGACCTGGGACCAGGAACTGCTGTTGCCCGAATGGTCGGTGGCGTTTACCCGCAACTGATAGTCCGTCCCGGGAACCAGCCCGGTGAGTACCGTTCCGTTCCCCGCACCGGACACATCTACCTTAAGGCTCTTGGACCAGCCCTGGAACTTCCCGTTGGGATTGCGTTTCCTGGCCTGGACCCGGTAGGACTTGATCCCGCCGGCGTCCGTGGCAGCGGCCCAGCTAAGCTGCATCGAGGTATCGGTGACGTTGCTGGCCACCGGCCGCCCCGGACGGGTGGGGGCCGTAACATCCTGTACCTCCTCGATACGGTAGATCTCCATGGCGTTCACCAGGGCATCGTTGGATACATTGGTAAACCTTATCGTAAGACTTGTGCCCGAAAGGGTCATCGATCTGTCTATTTTGGCCACTTTCCTTGCACCGTCCAAAGGATCGGCACTTCCGATCCCCAGGGCGGCCTGGGTCATTATATTGTAATCATCTATGATATGTTCGCCATTGTTGATGTCCACATCGAAGACACGGACATCCCAGTTATCGTTCATCACCCCGTGGAAGGGTTCCGCAAAATGCAGTACCAAACGGTACGTTCCGCCAGCGACAAGGTTGTCGATCGTACAACTGAATTCCGTCCCCACATTACGGCTTATATATCTAGAAGTATGGTAAGGTTCCGTTAGGTCGGGCAGTACGTTCGTCAAGTTAAGGGTCCCAGAGCCTTGGCTATAGGTGATGTCTCCATCCGATGCATCTGCCATGTAGACCCTTCCGTCGCTTCCGGTCACCTGTTGCCCACCACAATTGATGGCCTTCACAAGAACTTCATTCTGGCCCTGGGCCAGATAGGTGCATAGCAATACGAGCAATAGGAAAATGGGAGGTTTTGAATTTTTCATGATACGGGTTTTAAGATTGTGTGTATTAAATTATTGAGAGTAAGTTCTCCAGGGCATTCCTGCATGTCCGGGCAAATGACAATTTTCGGGCATGGATACCCTTGGCCAATATTCTTGAAGAAGAACGGGCCCTGTTGTCCGTTTCGGGAACGGGTTACCCTTTCGGGTCCATAACCTAATATGGAGTACCCTTGGGCGGGACGCCCAGGGCTAGGAAGTTGGGGAACTTTCATAGGTCTTTTAGGTCAGTTC
Organism: Bacteroidota bacterium; assembly: GCA_039819225.1. Classification (GTDB taxonomy): domain Bacteria; phylum Bacteroidota; class Bacteroidia; order Flavobacteriales; family Flavobacteriaceae; genus Ulvibacterium. The sequence continues at coordinate 9,927 of JBCBSN010000128.1, forward strand.
TAATGGCTGTCCCCGAATCCGGGAACAGGACTAGAACGTATTCTTTGCACAAATCCGTATGTGCCTCCCTAAGATTTTCTTACGTTTTCGATGAATCGCGCCCGATTTTGAATAGCCGGTATCGTGCCTTTTCCATTGTCCTTTTTAAAAAAACGTGCTATCTTATTCGACCAATGAATTGCTTTACCCCACTTTACATCGAGATGAAATGGCCAAATGCCGCGGGTCTTATTCTTTCCCTTGTCTTTTGCGCAGTAACAAACGCCCAGGAGTTACCGCCTATACAAAACTTTACTCCCTTGGATTATTCCGGGGAAAATCAGAATTGGGCCATTGCCCAGGGGGCGGATAAGCGCATTTTCGCTGCCAATGGAGAAGGCCTTTTGGAGTACAATGGTGCCAACTGGAGACTTTATCCCTCCCCAAACGAGACCATAATGCGATCAGTTGCGGTTGTGGAAGACCGCATTTATACGGGTTGTTTCATGGAATTTGGGTATTGGGAAAGAAATGTCCTTGGCCAACTGCAATACATTTCCCTTTCCCAATCCATGAAAATAGACCTTTTGGAAGATGAAGAGTTTTGGACCATTCTTCAAGTAGATGATTATCTTCTTTTTCAATCCTTGAAACGCATTTACATCTATAATGTCAAAAATGGGTCTGTTCAAGTTATCTCTGCCAAAGGTCCCCTCACCAAAACATTTAACCTTAACGGGCTTATCTACTTCCATAGTGCCGGGGAAGGAATTTTTAGGATCGTTTCAGGAAAACAGCAACTGATCTTTGACGACTCCATAGTACGTTCCGACGAGGTGGTTTATATGTTCAATGATGGTGAGCGCATATCCGTTGTAACACGTCAAAATGGTTTCTTTCACGAAGTAGGCGGAAAACTGGTTCCATCCAATGCTTTCCCAAATGACTATTTATCCAGATTTAGCATTTACAATGGAACGCGTTTACATGATGGGAGTTTTGTACTGGGCACTATTTCCAATGGCCTGTTGTTTTTAACGGCTACTGGAGAACTCTCTGAAAACATAAATCAAACCAAGGGTCTTTACAACAACACGGTACTTTACATATTTGAGGATATTGATAATAATCTATGGGCAGGTCTCGATCACGGGATAAGTTATATAAACAAAGAGTCCCCTTTTCGGGTTTTTGATGATTTCACGGGAACAATAGGCAGTGTTTATGCCTCGGCCATTCATGGACATAGGCTTTATTTAGGTACCAACCAAGGTCTGTTCTATAAGTCGCTACAAGGCGATGACAGGTTTCGTTTTATTCAAGGTACCGAAGGGCAGGTATGGAGCCTTCGCGTATTGGACAGGAAGTTGTTGTGTGGACATCACAGAGGAACCTGGGTCATCGAAGGCGATAAAGTGGTACCCATCACAAACGTTCCGGGAACTTGGGATATCCGAAAACTGGAAGGAAAGGAAAATCTTTTGCTTCAGGGCAACTATGATGGTCTTTACGTGCTCCAAAGAACCAAGGAGTCCTGGGTTTTGCGAAACAAGATAGAAGGATTCAACTACTCCTCCCGGTTTTTTGAATGCTTGGAAAATCAGGTTTTTGTTAGCCATGAATACAATGGTGTATTTCAATTAGAGGTAGACAACGATTTTAGAAAAGTGGTTCGGTTGGGTAGGGATACCTTGATCAAAGGGGCAAATTCAGGAATTGTCCGCTACAAAGATCAAATTCTATATGCCTTTAAGCATGGTGTACTCCGCTATGATCCCCAATTAAAAGGATTTACCAAGGATTCCCTCTTAAGTACCCTGTATACTCCTTATGAGTATGAATCCGGAAAGCTATTGGTCGATGAAAGCGGGGATGTATTATGGGCCTTCAACAAGAGTCATTTGGCTTACGCGAGTCCCACTGGCCTTACCAATGCCCTAAAGATCAATCGTGTTCCTCTTACCAAGAAAATCCGTGAGGGAATTACGGGATATGAAAATCTAACTACCCTTTCCAAGGGTTCTTATTTGCTTGGAAAAACCTCAGGATATCTCACTGCCGACATCCCTGACCTAAAGATAAATCCCTTTCAGGTCAGTATTAATCAGGTTATCCGTATCCGGGATACCCTGCAAATCGCGCACAATCCACGGGAAGAGGGTTTTTTTAAAAGTACTGAGAATAATTTGGAGATATCCTTTTTTGCCCCTCTTTATAATAAGATGCTAGAGGTGCGGTATCAATATAGGCTAAAGGGCATGTACGATACTTGGAGCCCTTGGACCAAGAATTCAAGTATTTTTTACGAAAACCTTCCACATGGCCAATACATTTTTGAAGTAAGGGCCCAAAATGGGGAAACCTTTTCAGCAAATACCGCTTTTTATAACTTTTCCATTGCAAGACCTTGGTATATAAGCTATACCATGTTAACCATATATGCGCTGGGCATAGCACTTTTTTCGTGGTTCATGCATACACGGTACAAGCGCTATTATAGTAGACAGCGACAAAAACTGATCTTAAAGAACAAACAAGAACTGGAACTG
>JBCBSN010000129.1:0-12447 GCA_039819225.1 Bacteroidota bacterium
CTGTCTTAGGATGCCCTCAAACTTTTTTAGGGCATTTTGATGCTCCTCCTTATCGCTGTTAATCAGGTTGTGCTGCTCGTAAAAATCATTTTTCAAATCGATTAGCTCATCAATAGTCCCGGTGGTATCCACAAAAACCTTATAGTCCTTATCCCGGACCACCCGATTTCTATAATCATGGGCGCTAGCAATCCTGTCGTTTTCCAACATGGCAAAGTGCCCTCCAAGAGCAACAATAAAATCCCTTTTGGAATCTTTGGCCTCGCCCAGAACCAAAGGGGCAAAGGATTTTCCGTCATATTTGAAGTTTGGATCCAGTTCAACACCGGCCAATTCACAGAAAGTGGGCAATACGTCGGTAAAATCTACAAGGGCATCAGTAACCACGCCCTCTGGAACCAATCCTGGGCCATTGACCACAAAAGGTGCATTTATTCCATTTTCGGTAACATACATTTTTCCACCCTTTACCGGCTTTTGATCGATATATCCCGTGAAAGGTCTACCGCTTCCGTTATCCGTGGTCCAAACGATAATGGTGTTGTCCCTAATCCTCAACTCCTCGAGGGCTTTTACCAATTTGCCTAAAATCACATCAGCATAACGCACCATTGCCGAATGCTGTTCCTCCCTGGGCGCATTGGGTTCCAATGGGGTCGTGGTAAGTGGTCCGTGGGGCAGGCACATGGGATAATAGACCATCATGGGGTTCTCCTTGTTGCGCCTCATGAAATCAATAATGAAATCGGAAAAAATATCTTCCCCAAATTGGCCCTCATACGTTTTGCTCCCCTCCTTGGTGTGAATGTAGGGATCCCAATACCGCAGTTGGCTGGCTTTTGTACTGGGGCCTCCATTCTCTCCCCCGGTCCACATACAATATTCATCAAAACCGGTCTCTACCAGTATTTCGGGTTCCAACCTAAAATCGTTCAATTGCCATTTTCCCGCGATACAAGTGGCATAGCCCGCCTTTTTCATTCTTTTGGCAAAGGACGGGTTCAATTCTGGGTCGTACCTTCCCCCATGCCCGAGACGCGGCACATCATAATGATTTACCCAACCATTGTTGTATGGGTATTGCCCGGTCAACAGGGTTACCCTGCTTGGCGTACATTGTGGCATGGAGTAGGCATTGGTAAACTGCATTCCGTTTTTGGCCAACCCATCGATTACCGGTGTTTGGATACTATCCGCACCGTAACAACTGATCCACTCCTTTCCCAGATCATCCAGGAGGATAAAAATGATATTGGGAGGTTGAGGTTTATCCTGCTTTTGAGCTGCGGGACCACAGTTGGATAAGCCCAATGCCAGAACAATTAATGCGAACGTTAAACCTGATTTTTTTGAGAACATTAGTGAAAAGCTAGCTTTAAAGTATCCCCAGTTTCTTTTTGAAGCTCTTGAAGTTTTTTGTACAATTCCGCCTTTATGGGGCCATAATCGGGATCATCGATACGATTGTGCATTTCTTCGGGGTCTTTCTCCATATCGAACAATTGTTGCACGCCGTTGTGGGGATATACAATCAATTTGTGTTTTTGGGTACGCACCATTCGCTGAAAATTGCGATAGGTACCAAATATGGCATCATAGCCTTCTGTATCCTTGCCTTGCAAAATATCGTTTAAGCTCATAAAATCGACTGTTTCCGGGGTATCAAGGCCGGCAATGTCATAGGTGGTCGGGAATATACAGGGTAGGTATACCAAAGCATCTTCGATTCTCCCGCCTTCCAATCCCGGACCTGCAATGATCAATGGCATACGTACACTATGGTCATACTGGTTTTGTTTCCCGTACAAACCGTGTTTCCCCATGGCCAAACCATGGTCACTTGAAAAAATGATATAGGTATTGTCCGCTTTTCCGCTCTCTTCCAAGGCTTTTAATATCCTTCCTATTTGTTGATCCGCATGGGAAATGATTGCATAGTATTCACCCCTTTGCACCTTAAGCTGATCCACGGTCCTTGGATGGGAGGCCAAATTTTCATCGCGCACCCTTCGATCCCCTTGGTCAAAGGAATGTTGCTCCACAAAATTCTTAGGCACCGCTACGTTTTCAGGGGGGTACATATCCACAAATTCCTTAGGGGACTGACGCGGGTCATGAGGGGCATTAAAGGCCACGTACATAAAAAATGGATTATCGGAATCCTTCACCCTGGTCTGCAGGAAGTTGATTGCCCTATCCGCGTACAATTCCGAAGTATGTTGTGGAATCTGATATTTCTCACTTATCTTCTTTTCGCCGTTTTCATCGTAAACGATATCCTTGACTTTTGGGGTCCAATGTCCCGTGAAAAGGGGATCCCAGGGCTTCCAACTATTGTTGGTAGCCGTAGGCCTTCCATAAGCCGGATGCCATTTCTCCGTGGGATGCATCGACTCGTACATGCCGCCACCTATGGCCTCGGCATATTTAAAGCTTTTTAAAGCCGTTTCATCTTTATTGTGCCATTTCCCGGTCAAAAAGGTTTCATAACCCGCTTTGGTAAATCCTTCAACCCAAAGTGGATCGTGCGCCACCCTTTCCCGGGCACTATACATGTATTGGCCGGTAATGAGCATGGCACGGCTTGCTATACAGACGGCCCCGCCCCAAGATCCCTGGTTAAAGCAATGGGTAAAAACTACACCACTGTTGGCCAACTTATCCAAATTAGGGGTACTAACCTCTTTGTTGTTTATAGCGTTGATCGATTCATTGGTCTGATCATCCGTAAAAATGAACAAGAAATTAGGCCTATTGCCCGGTTCCTGGATTTCTTTTTTTTCACCGGACATACATCCCATAAGGACAACGGCCACTACTAAAATTGCCCGGATACATTTACTTTTTTTCATGCTACTTCAATTTATGGTGCGGTCACAAAACCACACGGCCTTTTCCCATTTCCGCTAAATTCATCATCCCCCAGGTCTTGTTTCATTACCTCTATTCTCCTTAGTAAAGCTGCGACAACTTTTGGATTATCCTCGGCCACATTGTTTTGTTCGCCAATATCTATGGATAGGTCGAACAGGGACAAACCAATTTCCGAAGCAATACCTTTGCGACCATGCGCATTTCCTTCATCCGATTGTATTATTTTTTTATAGCTATGCGGCACATGTAATTTCCATTTTCCGCTTCTAACGGCTTCCAGGTCCCAACCCCTGTAATAGAAAAAGGCCTCAGTGGGACTTTTGGCATCTGCTTTACCGTTCATCAAATCGATAATGGAGTGCCCATCTATTTTTTTCTCTGGCAAGGGTGCACCGATAATATGGGCAATAGTGGGCAGAATATCCAGGGTAGTGGCTATTTCATCGCATTCCGCTCCTTGGGGAATTTGCGAAGGCCACTTCATGACACAGGGAACACGCTGCCCTCCCTCAAAAGTAGTGAACTTGCCTTCCCGCAAGGGTTCCGAGGAACCTCCATGATCACCAAAAATGAGCCAGGGTCCATTGTCGCTGGTAAAAACCACCAAGGTGTTTTCCTCAAGACCCAGGGTTTTTAAGGTGGTATTGATCTCACCAACGGACCAATCCAATTCCTCTGCGACATCACCATAGATACCCTTTGTGGAATGTCCTTTGAATTTATCCGAAACATATAGTGGAATATGGGGCATGCTGTGGGCCAGGTATACAAAAAATGGTCGCTCCTTGTTCCTTTTTATAAAGTCGATTGCGTGTTCGGTATACTCCGTGGTCAACATATGCTGGTCTTCCTGTAGATAGCGTGCAACCTCGTTTCCCTTTATGAGGGGCAATTTGGGATAAGGTGTTTTCCCCGGCTTTTTGCCCGGGCGCATGTCATTGGAATACGGAAGGCCAAAATACTCGTCAAACCCTTGTTGCAATGGCATAAAGGGGGTATGGTGCCCCAGATGCCATTTTCCAAAACAGGCCGTTGCATACCCATGGGCCTTGAGCATTTCGGCCAGGGTGGTCTCATCAGGATGAATGCCTGTTTTACTCTTTCGGTCTTTTGGGTCCCATGCCGTATTCTCCCTTTCAGGGAACAGCACATTGGGAATACCTATCCTTTGTGGATAACAGCCGGTCAATAGCGCGGCCCGTGACGGGGAACAAACAGAGGATGCCACATAGAAATCAGTGAACCGCATCCCCTCCTCTGCCATTTGGTCCAAGTGCGGCGTTGCAAAACCCTTTGCACCGAACACCCCTACATCCGCATAACCTTGATCATCGGTAAATACGATAACAATGTTGGGCCTTTTATCCTTCTTTTTGGCCGTCTCGCAGCCAAAAAGAAAAGTTAACGATACCAGCCCTATTACAATCCGCCTACACATAGACTCCCTTTCTTTTTACAATCGATAGCTAATATGATCCATCAGTTGAATCTCCTTGGAAGTGCTTGCCAAGATGATACTAAAAACCCGAGTTCAATTCATCAAAATCCGCGAATAAACTGATTTCAAACGTTTTACAATAACCATTACAAATAACACCTCCCTTACTCCCCCCGCCTTGGGCGGGGGGAAACTGTTGCAGAAAGCCAGAAAAAACTAAGACATTCTCTCAAACTATTGTTTATCATCTACTTAATAATCAAACTGAGGTTAAAATCTTATGTGATCATCCTTTTAGCTGTTCTTCCAGCCCCTTTTGTTTGATGACCAGTTTTACTTTTAAATCGTCATTGCCTGTGAATTTACAATTTGTTCTAAAATAATGCCCTCCTTTTCTTAATTTGGGCGGGGCGCTTCCCATATCAAAGGTTTGTACAAACCTGCCCTTGGCATCATAAATCCTCAGGAGGTTGGAACCATCGCACACTAGGGAGTATCCTGCTTTGATTTCTTTGGGCAGATTAAAGGTATAGGATCGATCGAACTCCAGTTCAACGTCCGATATTTTACCTTCTTCCCCGCTAACGGTCAACCGAAACTGAAGTTTTTGTTCTTGGGCATCGTTTCTAAAGGTCCACTCGGAATCTGTAGGTTCACCGGGTTGTAGTACTTTCTTAACATGTTCAAAGCTGCTCGAGGTAAATGAATGTAACACCAAACCGCCATCCCCTTTCTTTTCGAGATGGAATTCATTATTGTTGTCCTTCAATCGTTCCCGTTGTTCCTTGGTAAAGGCTCCGGCCAGCCTAGCATGCTCCCAAGTATTGATGATTTCCAAAATCTCATCGGTATATGGGTTGTTCTCCAATTCGGGCAAACGTAGTACAAGCGCAAATCCAGCATTGTACCCTGCCGCCCTGGCCATCATCCATTCGATATCCGAGGGAATAGTGGTGGATTTTATCATAAACCAACCCAGCATATTCGGTAAATAATTTCGCTCTAGGAAAGGCTGAACCTTAAAACGCCGATCCGCCTGACTTTCCCTGAACCCACCATACCAAGGTTCGCCCCAATTGATAAAATGATTAATATGCCAGTAATAATGCTTTAATCGGCTAGAACTGTTTATGACCACATGGTCCAATTGATCATACCACTCCTGGGCAAAAAGATCCATGGCATAGTCTCCATGGCCCGTGGCATAACAGCCCTCATGACCGTCGAAGCCCATTTGGGTTATACCGCACTCGTTTAACAGGGTAACGAGATTGTTACGCATGTCTTTCTGCATGTCCCAGTTGGGATAGAAGATATTATACGCAAAGTCCAGAAGGTTTACGAGTTCATCCCCTTTTTGGTGTACTGAAGCCGTAGTGCCCCAGGCGCCTCTTTTACAATCGTATAGTTTATAGGGCTTTTCCTCACTAAAAGAACCGTACTGTATTAGCTCATCCCCGATACGAACGGTGTTCAGTTTACTGTTTTTCTTAACGGTAAGCAGTTTTATATCTGCTATTTCCATCTCGGTATCCGCAACGCCTATCTCTCGGGATAGGGTGGTAGATCCCAAGGAAACCAAACGCTTATCAGGCACCGGTGTCACAAAAGGATCGTTGGGCATTATAAAATTGGTAAGTGTGTGCACCCCCATGTGCAGATTGGCATCCTTTGCCTTGGACACACATTTTTTTAGTCCCTCGCGTCCATTTGGAAAGAGTTCCTTATCCAAAATAAAATTGCCCCAACTTTCAAAGGGGCCTTCGTGGTATAAAGAACGTAGGCCTGCCTTTTTTACATAATCTATAGTGATATCGATATTGTCCTCGGAAAAGGGAGAAATGACATAGGCACGCCCGGTTTCCTTTAATTTTTTGACCCAGACCCCATCAATTTCGGGATGCGGTAAACCTTCGGCCACTTCTATTTCCCCGATATAATCCAAAACCTTGGAGGGTTTACAACCGAACAGGGCAATGGCCGAACCCGTAACGGCCCCTTCTTCCTCATTTAAAATGTGATACGGGCGTCCTTCATATTTGTTTTCCCAACCCTCCCATGTGGAATGGGAAAGATCCCGTGTTCTATTTATGGCAAAGGCCTGCAAAATAGAACCGAATTCCTTTTCTTCGGCCGCCGTCCCATGATAACTTACGATACCTTGGACGTTATCCAACTTGCCGGCCGTTGTTTTTGGGTTCAAGGATTGGATGCCCAAGGCAAAATCCGAATTCCGGACCACCCCAATGTTTTCCCCAATGATATCCTTTATAGTATTGGCATAAGGCCCCCACAGTACCGCTTCCAATTGATCCCCTTGGGTCACTTCCTCGATAGCCAGGCTTATATGGGTAGGTTTTACCTGAATTTTCACATCAAGGGTCAGCTTACTTTCTGCAAAAGATAGCGCAAAGACATTTTCCCCATTGGGACGAATGCTTACCGGCAGTTTGTGTTTTCCGTCCTCCACTATGGCCAGTAGGGGGCTTTCTTGGGCTGTGGGGCTGTACTCTTGGTCGGTGGATAGATCCATTACCCCTATAACATGCCCTTGTTCGTTCAACGCAATCCGGAAGGTCTCCGTAGCAAAAGAAATGGTCTTTTCCTTTTTGCAGGAAAACAATAGGACAAACAAGCCCAAGGCAATACACTTTGTATATGCGTTCATTCTCTGGAAAATCTCTGGATTTGTAATAGGAAGGGATGCCTGGGGCACCCCTTCTTAACTAACTCAAAAACTAAGCAACTAACAATCAAAACGGGGAGTGGTAATCCTTACGATTTGACCGTCCGTTTTTTTTATATCCTTAAAAGCGGTTTATACCACACATTCAGGGTTCCGTTTATTCCTGGTCAAAAAAGGATACCCAAGGCCCAAAATCCACAGGATCGTCAAACAACAAAGGGTTACGCTCAAAAGCCTGATCGGGAATAATGGGTGCATAAAAAAACTCGTTGAATTCCTTAGTGCCCACAGGCACTTTTGAAGCATCGTCCAAGGTACCTTGGGGGAAGTTCTCCTCCGGGTTATCGGCCGTAGTTCCTACAGGAATTCCATAAACGATACCTTTGTCGCCTCCTCCCGGCAATGTACCTATGAACAGATCTTCGCCCAGTCGGTGCCTACGAATATCGTAATACCTGTGATCCCCTTCCCCGGCAAACTCTATCCGGCGTTCGTATAAAATCCTGTCCAATGCATCTCCAGGCCCGGTGGCCGTTACTGCCGGCATCCCTACCCGGTCCCGAACCTCGTTGACCAAATTCATGGCCGTGCCCACATCGTTAGCGTTGCCCAAAACCGCCTCAGCGTACATTAGGATAACTTCCGAAAAGCGGATAAAGTGATAAGGGGAATCGGCAAATTTTGAGTTATTCAGTTCCAGCCAATTAAAATCCGTAGAATACTTTTTAAACCAATACCCGGTCCTAACCTGATTGTTTCGGGTACTTACATTGTCCAGGGTCACCTCCCCTTCCAAGGGGTGTGGGTTTACTACATAGGTGTCGGCAATCCCTGAGGCATTTCTCCGGGGCAGTTCATCTCCGGAATGGATTATGGTTACGTCCAATCGAGGATCCCTATTGGCCCAGGGATTGTTTATATCGTACAAGGTGTTGGCCGGATCCCGAATGTCCAGTCCGTTGGAGGATTGAAAGGCCTCCACCATTCTTGAGGTGGCATTAAAGGTGGAATTGGAATTACGGTTCCCGCTATTTCCGGCACTACCTGGAGGCAAGCTGTGAAAGGGTTTTCCATGGGAAAGTCCAGTTTGGGAATTGCTTCCCCCCAAGGTGGTTTGGCTGTAATACTTGGTCCATAAGGCCTCTGAAGTCATCTCCCCAGCTTTGGTAAACAATCTGGCAAAGCCATCGGCACCCGGCTCCAGGCTGTGTCCGCTATTGGCATATATGTCCTGTAAAATGGGTTCCGCCCGGGTATAGAGCGAGGCGGTATCCGGATGCCAATCTATAGCATACAATAAATGTCTGGCCCGTAATGCCATGGCCGCCCATTTACTGATCCTTCCCCGTTGTTCTGGGGATTCCGGAAGGTCGTTTGCGATATCCGCCAATTCGGCATCCACCCATTCAAAAACGGACAGGCGCGTGTTTCTTGGGGAAAGTTGATCCGTAAAGGGCTCTAGCACCAAAGGCACCGCACCAAAAAAAGCACTCAACTTATGGTACTGGTATGCACGAAAGAAACGCGCTTCACCAATATACCTTCTATACACCCCAGGATCCGCAAAACTATTTTCCGCTTGGGGGGCATACCTAAGGAATTCATTCACCTGACGTATTCTTTCATATGGGTTGTTATATTGGTTGGGGACTTTTGCAGCTCCAAACTCAAAATCGCTTAGGTTACTTCCCGAACAACACTCCCGGGCCCCATACCCATCGTCTGTCCAAAGGGTATAGAGATCCACCCCCCTATTGGGCCAATTGTCCGTTAAACTAAACCCCAAGGCCTGATTGTAAACCGTGTTTAAAAAAAGAATAAGGTCGTCCTCTGTCTGAAAGAGAGTCGCATCGGTATACGCATCCTGCGGAACCACTTCCAGATAGTCGTCACAGTTGGTCATAAAAAACCCAATACCTAGCACTAATATGACAATAGCTGTTTTTTTCATTTTGTTCAATTTAAGTTGCATTTTAAAATCCGATGTTAAGACCTATTGTTGTTGTACGATTTATGGGGTAACCAACGGCCAAGGGCGTTTCCGGATCCCAGCCGTACTCGGCCAGAGGCGAATTGGTCCATAACAAAAAAGGATTTTCGGCGGTAACATAAAGTTGAAGGCTACGTAAGCCCCGAAGTATATTCTTTGTATCAAAATCATAGGTAAGGTTCATATTCCTTACCCGTACGAATTCCGCATTAATGATGGGCCTGGCCGGGTATGCCAAATTCCGGGTAATGGGTATGGGAAACAACGCATCATCACTGGGGTTTTCGGGGTCAAAGGCCAAATCCCGAATGGCAACATAGCTATTTGCCCCGTCTTCAAATACATTTCCCACATTGGCCACCAACTGCCTATTAAACTGACCCGCAATAATGGCCGAAAAACTGAGTCTTTTATAAGTAAAGCCTAGATTGGCCCCAAAGGTATACCTGCCCTCATCCCCATTGGTGAGCAATTCCCGGTCAAAATTGTTTATTATACCGTCCGCACCGGCTATTCGCTCACCGGTTTCTGGATCGGGCTGTCCGGAATCCGTTAATATTGGCGTTCCGATCCATACGTTCCTGTTAGCACCATTTCCAAATCCGGTAGCATCGAGATATTCCTCCAATTCCGCTTGATTGGAAATCCAACCGTCCATATCATGTCCAAAAGGATTTCGTATGGGCCAACCCACTTGGCTATTATCCCATTGCACATCCCCAGGCCTACTTTCCCAAACGTTTTTGGCCCAACCCACATTGGCCGATATGTTGTAACCAAATTCGCCAATTTTGTTTCTGTGGGTAATGGCGAACTCGTATCCATCTGTCCGGGACGAAAAGGGTTGCCCTATAAAAGCCCCAAATCCGGATTCCCTGGGAAGACGTACCGTACCCAGTTGCTGACTACGCTGGTTGATATAAAAATCGGTAATAAAGGACAACTTGCCCCGCCATAATACCAGATCGGCACCTATATTCTTTTTAATAACGGTTTCCCAAGTAAGGGAGGGATCGGAAACACCGGGCACCCGGAAACCGCCTTGTTCCCCGCCGGGCCAGGCATAGCCGTCTGTGGCAGCTATCCTCTGAAAATAGGCCAATCCGCCACCTACATTACCGGTCTCCCCATAAGAGGCCCTAAACTTTAGGAGCTCTACAAAATCCACACTGGACATAAAATTTTCCTTAGCCACGTTCCACCCCAACGCTATGGACGGGAAAGTACCCCATTGCAGGCCAGGGGCAAACTCGGAAGTCCCATCATGTCTTATAGAGCCCTCTACCAAATAGCGCTCCTTGTAGTCATAGGTAAGACGTGCAAAAGCACCCAAAAACCGCTGTTGGGAAGATAGGGATCCCCCAGAACTGTTGAGCACATTGGTCTGATCTCCTACGTCCAGGCGCTGAAGCGCACCAGAGGGGAACCCTTGCCGGGAAGCTTCAAAATAATCGTTGTTCAAGGATTCTGTCTGCCACCCTGCCAGAAGGCCAATGGAGTGGGCGTCGTTTAGGGTAACATTGTAATTTAGTAGGGACTGGGTCGTCAAATGCGAGTTACGGGAATCCCGGACCTCCAGAAATCGATTGGAGGCAAAGGGGCCTTCCGGTTCACCTCCGGGCGACTCCAAGTTATACTCGCCGGTTTGCCCATCGAAGGTGTAGGTTACAAAAGGGATGTTATCGTTCCAGTCTTCAACTAGGCCATTGACTACTCTGTAGTTGACCTTTTGGTCAAAGGTCAGTCCCTTAGCTATCTTAAGTCGAGCGGAAAGGGCCATTTCAATAACGTCCCGATCAATAGAAAATAGGCTTCCATTTTGGGACACCCAGAGCGCGTTATCCGTATCTCCATTCGCGGGTTGGACAAAGACACCGGTTCCTCCGAAGAATTCATCCGTAATGGGGAAATGGGGTTCTGGCCTAAGGTCCCGTGCTGCGGTGGAGTTATCTACCCGTCTTTCCTCCGATCGGGTATATGCAATATTGGCACCGACTGTGAGCCAGTTGGTAATATCTGTATCAATTTTTGCCCTTAAGTTATATCGTTTGAATTCATCTTGTCCAATATTGATCCCTTCTTGATCCAAAAAACCAAGGCTCACCAGATAACTGGTCTTATCGGTTCCGCCGCTGGCATCCAAGGAGTGTTGAAACAAAGAAGCGGTTTGACCAAATGCAAGATCCCTCCAAGGCGTATCCGGGAACTCCCCATTCCGCGCGCGGTTGATTACATCTTGGCTATAGACCGGGAAAAAATCAGTGGTTACGAAATCTGGATTGTCCCTATTTACCAGATATCGCTCTTCGTTTACGGCAGCCAGGTTGTAAAATTCCATAAAATCAGGAGTGCTGAGAACCTCGGGAACGCTAACCACATTGCTTACGGAACCCGCAAACCTATAGTTGAAAGTGGTTGGCCTGTTCCTACCACCTCCCTTAGTGGTAATTAAGATAACGCCAGCTCCTGCTCGTACCCCATAAATGGCTGTGGAAGCGGCATCCTTAAGAACGGTAACCGTTTCGATTTGGTTGGGATCTACATCGTTAATATTAGCCTCAAAACCATCTACCAATACCAGGGGTTGCTGGCCTTCCGCCCGGTTATCAACAGTGTATTCCCCCCGAATGGAAATTTCCGGTTGTGTACCGGGCCGGCCACCACCGGAGGCGGAAACTCGGATATCTACCCCAGGATCTAAACCGGAAAGCGCTTGGGCCACGGAAGTAACCGGACGATCTACCAGCACATCAGAATTTATTTGTGTTACCGCAGCGGTAACCTTGGATTTAACCTGGGTACCGTATCCTATGACCACAACCTCATCCATTTCCTCAACAGACTCTTCCATGGTTACATTGATGACCGTTTGGTTCCCCATAGCGATACGCTGGGTACGCATCCCGATATAGGAAAATTCCAAAGTTTGGGACGGGAGCGCCTGGATACTGTAATTTCCATCAAAATCGGTAACCACCCCATCGGATGTTCCCACAACAACAACCGATACCCCGGGTAGGGGCGTTCCGTCCACATCCGTTGTAGTACCGGATACAGTTTGTTGTGTCGGCAATACGGTTAGGATTATATCCTTTGTCCCTAAGGCATTTTCAAAGCCCCATACAAAATTGCCCACGGTCAATAGCACCGTCAACAAAAGGGCTCGCCCCAACCGCCTATACATACTAGGAAGTTTGGACTCCTTTCTTTTCGAGTTTTCCATACGCTTGAGTTTTAGTTTGCTTGTTATACGTTTAATTGGTCGTGGGGGTTATCTGCGGCTCCACAGGGAGCCTGCCATGAAAGCACATTAGAATACCTAAAAGTGCAATCCAAAGCAATCCTTTCTTTGATCGAGCCCAAATCCTTACTCTTTCTTACAGCACGCTGAAACAAGGATCTCAGAATTTTTAGATATGAACCTGTCACTCGCAGCACTTTTTGAGCCTATCAAAAAGC
>JBCBSN010000130.1:0-12424 GCA_039819225.1 Bacteroidota bacterium
ATAGGTCCCTTGATTTATCTGTATTTGAAATCCATTGCCAATTCTAACTTTGTATTTAAAAAAAAGCATATTCTCCACTTTATTCCTGTCACTCTCTATGTTTGCTATAGGGTTTTCATATTTGCATACGATGCGCAACAACCAGGTTTTAATGACCATCAGAATGGGATTCTTATGGAACATTGGGCCATGGGACCAGTAGGGACTTTCACGGATTTCTTCACTACCGTACAAATGCTTTTATATTTGGCCTTCTCCTTGCAGCTCTATTTTGTGTATAGAATAAGGATTATGGATTATTTTTCCAATACCTACCGCTTGGAACTCAACTGGATTCGCAATTTTCTATACATCTATTCTTTTCTTTTCCTATATGCCACGTTGCAGGATTTTGTCAACTTATCCGTGATGGAATTAAGCTGGATCGAGAAATGGTGGTATCAGTTCTTTTCCGCACTAGCCGTAATTTACATAGGGATTAAGGGATATTTTACGGATACCTCTCGTTTGGAGGGGCTGGATTTTAGCACCAGCGTCTATTATGCAAAGCTCCATAAGAGTCTTGAAGCCCCTTCCGGAGCAATACCAAATGATATAAAATATGACTTGAAAGGGCAAACCCGGCGTTTGGCCGAATTTATGAAAAGGGAGCGACCTTACCTTAAGCCGGACCTTAATCTCAAGGAAATGGCCCGGGAGTTGAAAATATCTAGGGGACAATTGTCCGAAATCATCAATCTGGGTTTTGGAAAAAATTTTAACGATTTTATTAATCAGTATCGCGTAGAAACTGTTAAGAATATGATTATGGATGGAAAGCACGGACAACTTTCCTTATTAGGTATTGCCTATGAAAGTGGTTTTAATAGCAAGGCCACTTTTAACAGGGTCTTCAAAAAAATGACCCACAATTCTCCTTCCGAGTTTTTAAAGACCCTTAAACGTCAATAAAATTAAGCTTATAGGACGTCTCAAATCGTATTTGATACCAAGGTATACAATTTGAAGCGCAGGATTTAATGGGAATAGGCAGCTTTGTCCTGCAACTCAAAAAAGCACATTCCCATGAAAACAGTTTTAAAGAATCTTATTTATCCTATTGTACAGAAACATTGGATGGCCGATTTCCTTTTTGCCATTCCGCGTATTATATGCGGTCTAATGCTTACCTTGAGCTTTGGCTCTGATAAATTTGGAATGCCATGGACCCCGGAAAGTCAGAATCTAAAGCTATTCGAAGTCTCTGCTTGGTTTCCAGAGGATGTGGCGGCCTATGGAGGCATTTTTGCCATAGCGCCCGTATTCTTTGCTTGGATGGGTGCGTTTAGTGAAGCAGTAGGTGGCCTATTGTTGGCCCTGGGTTTAAATACCCGGATTTCCGCCTTCCTTATCATGTGTACCATGTTAACCGCAATTTTTATGCAAAAATGGGGTCAGGGCCTTTGGGGCATGCTTCCTGCTATGGGGTTTTTATGGGTCTCCTTATACCATCTCTATCTAGGATCCGGAAGGTTTGGATTGGATTACCTTGTTGCTAAACAAATGGATAGATAGCTCACTTTGTATCAACCAAAGTCGGCATAAACCAATCGATTTGACGAAAATATTGTATTCTATTTTTATCAATTAAACTATTTTTTTGCCTATCATGAAAACATATCTCGTATCCTTTATCTCATTTATTTTAAGTTCTTTGACCTTCCAAAGTTGTGTCCAGGAAATCCATAAGAAAACGGTAACGTTCAGAGTAGCTATGAATCCAGCGGAAAACACGGGCCAGATAGGGCTTCGCGGAAGCTTTACTTCCCCTCCCTGGGAGGTGACCCTACCTATGATAGATGAAGATATGGACGGCACTTATGAGACCACCCTATCCCAAAAAACCGCTCAGAATGAGATACAATTCAAATTTATTCAAAATGGACAATATGAGCTTGAGGGACATGACAATAGGGTCATTGTATTTGAATACAAGCCCGAGGATATTTTATATACTGCCATCTTTGATGACCCGGATGGGGAACAACGATAATGGCCGTCAAACAATAAAGAGGACACTACATAGTCTGTTACTACAATTGCACCGGTACGGTTAAAGAGTGTAAACGTATAGGACGCTCGTGAATCGCATAACTCACAAATTCCGCTAAAGAATCTTCACCAAAAGCTCTTTAAGCAAGTCGGACTGCGAAATACCGTACGCCCCTACCCCTTTGCCTTTAAGGTCCATTTCCCTTAGGGCTGCGATAATCTGGCTCACCCTTTTCATTGGGTAGTTTTTGGCGGCCACTCGAAATTCATCCACAAAATAGGGATTAATACGCAATACACTGGCCACATTTTTAGGGGAATGATCGGTAAGGCCATGGTATTGAAGCAATTGGGTAAAAAAGGAATTTAATAGGGTTACCGTAAGGACAAAGGGATTATCCTTCGGATTTTGGGTAAAGTAATGGATAATGCGGGCGGCCTTGGTCACATTGCGTTCCCCAATGGCCTTCTTTAATTCAAAATTGTTGTAATCCTTACTTATCCCGATGTGCTTTTCTATGGCATCCGGAGTTATCTCGGAAGCTTTGGACAGTACAAATTGTAGTTTTTCCAGTTCCTTGTCAATACGGCTCAAATCCGTGCCCAGGAATTCCACCAAAAGGCTTGCTGCCTTGTGCGAGATGGTATATCCTTTGGATTTAAGGTGTGTGCGTATCCACTCCGAGACTTGATTTTCATATAACTTTTTACTCTCGAACAACACCCCGTTTTTTCTAACGGATTTATACAACTTTTTGCGCTTGTCCAATTTTTTGTACTTATAGCACATGACCAAAACAGTTGAGGGCTGTGGGTTGTCCGTATATCCGCTCAACTGCTCAATGGTCCGTGAAAGGTGTTGGGCCTCCTTTACGATCAGTACTTGTCTTTCCGCCATCATCGGGTAGCGCTTGGCGTTCGCCACAATATCCTCCACGCTTACGTCCTTTCCATAGAGAACCATTTGATTGAATCCTTTTTCCTCTTCGGTCAACACATTTTCGGCAACAAAGTCGGCTATTTTATCAATATAATAAGGTTCTTCTCCTGAAAGAAAATACAGCGGCCCTACGTTCCCGTTTTGGATTTCCGTTACAATTTTACGGGCTTCATCCATTCAAAAAAAATCATCAAATTTGTTGTATGTGGAAACTCAATTTTCCGGCATACTCGTTTCGTTTCAAAAATAGCGAAAATAAGATCCGCATTTTTGACATAATCCGCAAAAAGTTTGTGTTGCTACAGCCGGAAGAATGGGTCCGCCAGCATATGGTACATTATCTTTTGAAAGAAAAGGGATATCCTAAAAGTCTTATCAATGTGGAGAAACAACTGCTCGTCAACTCCATCAAAAAGCGTTATGATATCGTGGTCTTTTATCCCAACGGGGACATCCGGATCTTGGTAGAGTGCAAGGCTCCGGACATTCCTATAACCCAAAAGACCTTTGATCAAATAGCGCGGTACAACTTGGGGCTCAACGCCACCTATTTGGCGGTAACCAATGGGATGGATCATTTCTACTGTAAGATGGACCGCAAAGCGGAAAAATACCATTTTTTGGAGCATATTCCTGATTTTAGCCTTTAATTTGCAACCGTTTTGCAGATAGCCGTCGTCATACTCAATTGGAACGGGGAGGTACTCTTGGAGCGTTACCTAAGCAATGTTGTAAAGTATTCCCAAGGGGTCGATATCTATCTAGCGGACAATGCTTCCACCGATGGGTCCGTCGCTTTTGTGCAGGAGCACTTTCCAATGATAAGAATTATCCAAAATGATCGCAACGGCGGTTTTTCTAAAGGTTATAACGATGCGCTCAAACATGTGGAAGCGGATATTTTTTGCCTTTTAAATTCCGATGTTGAGGTTTCCAAGGATTGGCTGCTTCCCATAACGGAGGCATTTGCAACCTATCCGAAAGCTGCGATCATGCAACCAAAAATCCTGGATTTGATGCAAAAAGACCGCTTTGAATATGCTGGGGCTGCGGGAGGATTTATTGATATGCTAGGATACCCTTTTTGCCGGGGGCGTATTTTCCAATGTCTTGAAAAAGATAAGGGACAGTTTAACGACACCACTGAAATCTTCTGGGCAACCGGTGCATGTATGTTCATAAGGAGCAAGGTGTATTGGGAGTTAGGAGGTTTTGATGAAGATTATTTTGCACACCAGGAAGAAGTGGACCTTTGCTGGAGGGCAAAAAATGTAGGGCACGGCATATACTATATAGGCGCTTCCGTGGTATATCATCTCGGAGGATCCACATTAAGTAACATGAATCCCAAAAAAACCTACCTTAATTTTAGGAATTCGCTCTTTTCCATTACTAAGAATCTGCCCCGTAGAAAAGCCTTTTTGATTATTTTTTTTCGATTAATGCTAGATGGGGTGGCCGTTGTCCGTTTTTTGGCCCAATTTAGGTTTAGACATGGATGGGCCGTGCTAAGGGCCCACCTTAGTTTTTACAGGCACTTTCCCAGGATTTATAGAAAAAGGGAAAAAGTGAATTATTTGCAAAATTACTACCATATAAAATCCATAGTGTGGGCACATTTCGTAAATGGTATAAGGATATTTAACAATTTAGTAAAAGATTAACTGCATGGAAATTTTGGAGGTACCCTAATTTCTATAATTTTGCAGGTTGAAAGCTCATTTCGAGAATAAATAACAAACATTTAATAACTAGAACCCTTGATTATGAAAAAATTGATTTTAGGCTGTTTGGGGATGGCGGTATTACTATCTTCCTGCGTTTCGCAAAAAAAGTTTGCCGATCTGGAAGCAAAGCACAAAGAAGCCCAAGACTTGTTGAATTCCGCTACCGTGAAATTGAACGACTGCTTGGAGGAAAAAGCTACTGCGGCCTCCAAAATGAAAACCCTGGAGGATCAAAATGCCTTCTTGAAAGCCAATAATCAGGAGTTGATCAACAATATGGGCAACCTTACTACCTTGACCACCAAAGGAGCGGAGAACCTGGAAAAATCCTTGGAAAGCCTACAGGAAAAGGATCTTACTATTCGTAGACTACAGGATGCCATAACCCGAAGGGATTCCGTGAACCTTTCACTGGTACAGAGCCTAAAGGGAGTACTTGGCAATCTGGATGATGAGGATATTGAAATCAGTGTCGAAAAAGGTGTTGTCTTTGTTTCCATTTCTGATAAGTTATTATTTAGCAGCGGAAGCTATAACGTTACCCGTCGTGCCAAGGAAGTTTTGGGCAAAGTGGCACAAGTGGTGAACAACAAACCTGACTTTGAGTTTATGGTGGAAGGCCATACGGACGATGTACCTTACAAAAGAAATGGGGCCATTTATGATAACTGGGATTTGAGCGTTAAGCGTGCTACGTCCGTTGTTCGTATACTGCAAAACGATTATAATGTTGATCCCAAGCGTATGACAGCGGCGGGAAGATCGGAATATATCCCTGTTTCCCAAACTGAAAAATCGAAAAACCGTAGGACACGAATCGTAGTCCTCCCAAAAATCGATCAGTTCTATAGTATGATTGAAGAGGGTATGAAAGACCCCGCAATCAATAAATAGAAAATCAAAGAGTTGAATTCTATACCGCAATGGGTCACCGTTGCGGTTTTTTTATGCCCGGGCAGTTGCATACATAACCCAATTCTCTAAAGGATATCTAATGAACCTTTACCCTCCCGAAGCACAGCTGGCTCTCCCTGGGACAGATCGATAACCGTGGAGGCCACATTGCCCCCATAGCCACCGTCGACTACCACATCCACTAGATTTTTCCATTTCTCAAAAATCAATTCGGGATCTGTAGTGTATTCCAAAACTTCGTCCTCGTCATAAATCGAAGTGGATACGATGGGATTTTCCAAACCCTCCACCAGAGCTTTGGAAATGGCATTGTCCGGGACTCGGATGCCAACCGTTTTTTTCTTTTTAAAATCCTTGGGCAGATTGTTGTTACCCGGTAATACAAAGGTATAAGGCCCGGGCAGGGCACGTTTTAACAGTTTAAACGTGGCCGTGTCTATTTGCCGTACATAATCCGAAAGGTTGCTCAGATCCGGGCATACAAAGGACCAATTGGCCTTGGCCAGCTTAACCCCTTTAATACGGGCAATTCTTTCCAGGGCCCGGGAATTGGTAATATCGCAGCCCAAGCTGTAGACGGTATCCGTAGGATAAATGACCAATCCTCCTTTAAGCAATTGGTCCACCACTCTCTGAACCGCTTTTGGATTCGGATTTTCTTCGTAGATTTTGATGAATTCCGCCATGTACTACAAATATGGCAGCAAAGATACGGGTTATAAAAGTGAGTTGATATGGGCCAACGACCAAAAAACCTTATCTTTGCTGCATTAGATTCTCTTTGTAACATACCCTATTGCAAAAGTTACAGGCTTTTGTAAATCACATCGGTTTTTAGCCGATGCTTACCCTTTTTTATCAAAATTTTACAAAGAGAAAATGATAAATACCAAAACAATAGCCGTAATCGGCGGCACCGGAAAATCAGGAAAATATGTGGTCCGGGAATTATTAAAAAAAGGATATCACCTAAAAGTCCTTGTCCGAAATCCCAAAAAATTCACCCTTCATAGTCCATTGGCCCAAGTGGTAGAGGGCAATGTGGGGCATCCGGAAACCCTTAGAGAACTATTGACAGGCTGCACGTCGGTCATAAGTGCCCTGGGAATTGGGATTCCACAAAGCAAGCACACCATTTTTACCACGGCAACCAGAATTATCATACCCTTGGTGGCGGAATTTAAGATGGAGCGCTACATCGTAATCTCAGGGCTACATGTAGATACCCCATTGGACAAAAAAAGATTGGATACCCAAATGAAAACGGAATGGATGTACGCCAACTATGCCGTATCCACCAAGGACAAACAAAAAGAGTTTGAACTATTAGATCAAAGTGATATTGATTGGACCTTGTTGCGCCTTCCCCTGATAGAGCTCACGGACGAAAGGCATAACATAAGTGTAAGTCTGGAAGATTGTCCAGGGGAAAAAATCGGTGCCACAGATCTGGCTCATTTTTTGATCAGGCAGTTGGATGATACATCCTTTAGTAAAAAAGCTCCATTTTTGGCCAATGTATAATGACGAATTCCAAAGGTCTACCGTTTTAGGCGCAGGCCAACGGTAGACTTTTGGAGTTTTATCCTTAGGTCAGCACCTCTAATTTGGCAAAACGGAGCAGCAGTTTTTTAACATCCCCTTTCTCAAATCGGATCTCTGCTTTTTTATCGTTGCCGGCCCCCTCTATTTTTAACACTTTCCCCTTGCCGAAGCGGGTATGGTTCACCAGGGTACCCTCGGTAAGCTTGGAATCTGCCGCTTGGTGATTTCCCAAGGGGGTGGCCAATTGCGGTTTAAGCTTTCGCAGTTTGCGAAGTTGGTTTTCGCCTGGTCTGCGGATGCTCGGTGGCGTTCCGTTACCGGGTTTTGTCTGTCGCAATTTACTTTTGTCCACTTCCCCAAAGATGTCATTGTCCAACAGTGGTTTAAAGCGATAGGTATTTTCGATCGGGCTAAGGTTTTCTATGTACCTTTCATCGATCTCCTCTAAAAAACGACTTGGTTCCGCATCGATGAGTTTTCCCCAACGATAGCGATTTTGGGTGTAGGTCAGATAGGCCTGCTTTTCGGCACGTGTGAGGGCCACATAGAACAACCTTCGTTCCTCCTCCAACTCACTTCGCGTATTCATGCTCATTGCGGAGGGAAAGAGATCTTCCTCCATGCCAACGATATACACATAGGGAAACTCCAGGCCCTTGGCCAAGTGGATCGTCATAAGGGCTACCCGGTCATCATCCCCGGTTTCCTTGTCCAGATCGGTAGC
The DNA here is from genome assembly GCA_039819225.1 of Bacteroidota bacterium. Classification (GTDB taxonomy): domain Bacteria; phylum Bacteroidota; class Bacteroidia; order Flavobacteriales; family Flavobacteriaceae; genus Ulvibacterium. The sequence goes on from JBCBSN010000130.1 coordinate 7,883, forward strand.
CAGGGCCACATCTTCCAGAAATTCGGAAATACTGCCGGTAGCATCTGCCAGCTCCCGTTGGCCTTCCACAAAGTCCTTGATACCGTTAAGAAGCTCCTCTATGTTCTCCATACGGCCAATACCTTCGGGAGTTCCGTCTTTTTTGAATTCCATCAGCAGCCCCGTCTTTTTGGCCACATGCTCGGCAAGTGCAAAGGCATCCGAACTTTTGTCCATAATCTGGAAACTTTTGATCATGATCACAAAATCCTGTAGTTTCCTTTTGGTACCTGCATTGATTCGCAAATCGATTTTGTCCAGGTTCTCCATGACCTCAAAGATGGAGCGATCATAGTGATTGGCGGCAACGGTAAGTTTGTCTACGGTGGTCTGTCCTATGCCCCTTGCCGGAAAATTGATGATTCGTTTTAAGGCTTCTTCGTCCTTGGGATTGATTACCAAACGCAGATAGCTGAGCACATCCTTTATTTCCTTGCGTTGATAAAATGAAAGGCCCCCATAAATCCTATAAGGTATATCGCGTTTGCGAAGGGCATCCTCAATGGCACGGGATTGGCTATTGGTACGGTATAGCACTGCAAAATCCCCATGGGCCAATTGCTGGTTCATCTTATTCTCAAAAATAGAACCGGCCACGTAACGGCCTTCCTCGGCATCGGTAATACTCCGATGTATCTTCACTGTACCCCCTTCATCATTGGCCGTCCATACCACTTTTTCCAATTGGTTCCTGTTCTTTGCTATAATGGAATTTGCAGCGTTCACGATGTTTTTGGTGCTCCTGTAGTTCTGCTCCAATCGATAAACCCCAACATCCTCATAATCCCGCTGAAAGTTTAGGATATTGCTGATATTGGCACCCCGAAAGGAATAAATACTTTGGGCGTCGTCCCCTACCACGCATATATTTTGGTAACGATCGGCCAAGGCCCGTACAATAAGGTATTGGGAATGGTTGGTATCCTGATACTCATCTACCAAGATATACCGAAACCTATTTTGGTACTTTAGAAGAACTTCTGGAAATCGGTTCAATAGTTCATTGGTACGCAGCAGCAGATCGTCAAAATCCATGGCTCCTGCCTTAAAACAGCGATCTACATAATTCTGATAGATTTCTCCTGTCCTGGGACGTTTTGCCATGGCATCCGCTTCCTGTAGCTCGGGATTTTGAAAATAGGCCTTTACGGTAATAAGGCTATTTTTATAGGAGGATATCCTGTTCTGTATCTGCTTGTATTTGTAGATATCCTTGTCCAATCCCATTTCCTTAATGATGGATGCGATCAAGCGTTGGGAATCCTGGGTGTCATAAATGGTGAAATTGCTGGGGTAGCCCAGTTTTTGCCCGTCAAAGCGCAACAGTTTTGCGAAAACCGAATGGAACGTTCCCATCCAAAGGTTTTTGGCCTCGGAACTGCCCACAATATCGGCGATGCGTTTTTTCATTTCACGGGCCGCCTTGTTGGTAAATGTCAATGCCAGGATGTTAAAGGCATCCACACCCTGATCCATTAAATGGGCGATACGATACGTTAGTACCCGGGTCTTTCCCGAACCGGCACCCGCAATGACCATCAATGGGCCATCCTTATGTAGGACCGGTGCCCGTTGGGCGTCGTTCAGTTCGTTTAAAAAGTTCTCCAAGGCCTTGGCATTTTCGCTTGTGAATTTAGCCATAATATGGCGTATGCTAAAATCTACTTTTCTGGTTTTATGAACAAAGGAAGCGGTTTTCTCTATCATTTTGGATATATTTAGAGCCTGTTTACGTTTTACCCCTCAGTTTTGTTATGACCCTTTTTTTCTTTACCTCCGCTTCAACTGGTGCCTCTTTGAAGGCTAAATTGTTGGCCTTTCAATTCGGCGCGGCTACAAAAATGTGCATTATAATACTTCGGATTTCTGTTTTTAACATCTCTATTGGCGAAAAATGGTCTATAACAAATCTGTCCGTTCCGTTCAGACGGGTTCAACCACGCATTTCAAAACAGCCTCTTAAAGTAGTTTCTTTAATTTGACATAATAAACTTTAAATCATTGGACGCTTTTTTTGATTTTATGGGAAACATCCCATGGTATGTTTGGATAATCCTGATCTTGGGCCTTGTAGCCATTCGCGATATTTTTCTCCAACGATCGCACACGATAACCCATAACTATCCCATTGTGGGTCATCTACGGTATTGGCTGGAAAGTATCGGGCCGGAGATGCGTCAGTATTTTGTGGCCAACAATCGGGAAGAGCTCCCCTTTAACCGTATTGAGCGGAGTTGGATCTATGCCTCGGCCAAAAAGGAAAACAATTATGAAGGCTTTGGCACGGATAGAGATATTTATGCACATCAGCATATATTCATTAAAAACCGGATGATGGCCTTTAAGGTGCCCTCGAATCACCCCAACACCAAGGATAAAGCTTTCTTACCCTGCGCCAAGGTAATGGGAGGCTATAACCAACGCAAAAAACCGTACAGACCGGCATCCGTAATCAATGTTTCGGCCATGAGTTTCGGTTCGCTTTCCGCGGCAGCGGTAGAGGCAATGAACAAAGGGGTGGCCAAGTCACAGGCGTACCATAATACTGGGGAAGGGGGACTCTCGGGCTACCATAAGCAAGGAGGTGATGTGATTTTTCACTTTGGAACGGGCTATTTCGGCGTACGGGACCGAGACGGAAGGTTTTCTATGGAAAAGTTAACAAGTCTTGTAACGGACAATCCCTGCATAAAGGCTATCGAAATCAAATTGTCCCAAGGCGCAAAACCTGGAAAAGGGGGTGTTCTACCCGCTGTTAAGATCAGCAGGGAAATTGCGGATATCCGAGGTGTCCCCATGGGCAAGGATGTTCTTTCCCCAGCTACACATTCCGCTTTTGCCAGCGTTCGCGAACTACTTCAATTCATTGAGGATATTGCACGGCATACGGGTTTACCGGTCGGTATAAAGGGAGCAATTGGGAAATTGGATCAATGGAAAGAATTGGCCGACCTTATGTTGGAAACCGGAAGAGGACCGGATTTTATAACCATAGATGGTGGCGAAGGAGGAACTGGTGCCGCTCCCCCATCCTTTGCGGATCATGTGTCCCTTCCCTGGGTATATGGCTTTTCCAGTGTGTATAAATTATTCCAAAAAAAAGGACTCGTCGAGCGTATTGTTTTTGTGGGGAGCGGGAAATTGGGATTCCCTGCCAAAGCCGCCATGGCCTTTGCCATGGGTGCGGATTGTATTAATGTGGCCCGGGAGGCCATGATGAGCATTGGTTGTATACAGGCACAAGTCTGCCATACCAATCGCTGTCCGGCCGGGGTGGCCACACAAAGCAAATGGCTACAAGGAGGTATTGATGTTCCCTTAAAATCCGATCGGTTGGCCCAATATTTCAAAACGTTTCGCAAGGAATTTTTAGAGGTTACCCATGCCGCGGGATATGAACACCCCTGCCAGTTTGCCATGGAGGATATTAATGTGAACGTGGACGACAATTATCTACATAGTGATTTAAAATCTACCTATGGTTATGTGAAAACCCCTGTTGCATTTTCGGGAATGAAGGAACTTTACGAATGTGCGTATTTGGGTGGAAAAAAACAGGAAGACTAGTCGAAAAAATCTAAATGAGTTCTTTGAAAAAACCAACAACGGACATCAAATGGTTTTTAATCCCTTCTTCCCCGCTTTCCCATTATGACTATGCCCATTTACCGGAGATAAAAATAAAAATGGGGAAACCTTGGAATAAATGAGGATTGTATATTTGCAACTGTTCACCCATTAAACGTATACCATGAAGAAAAACTACCTAACCCTTTTTGTGGCCCTTTGTACCCTTTGGGTTTCCCAGGCCCAACGAAAAAGCGATCTCATTGCGGAAATCGAGATTTTAAAAAGTGAACTGGATTCGGTAAAGACCGAACTTTTATCCGCCAAAAAGATAGAGAAGGCCAGTGTGGCCAAAGCAGAGTCCTTGGAAAGTCAGGTAAACGAGTTACAGGATGCCAATACCACCCTACTAACCAACTTGAACAATTTTGCGACGGTTTCCAATAAGAATTCCGATATTGCCAATACGGCCATGTCCAAACTGCGGGACAGGGAGGAACAGCTAAAGTCCATTACGGATGCCATGGCAAAGAACGACTCTACGGCAATTGTTGTGCTTACCAATGCCAAACAGACCCTTGGTGAAAATGCCAAGATTTCGGTATCCAACGGTGCCATTTTGATCTCTTCCAAGTTGCAGGATTTGTTCGATTCCGATACGGAAGCCGAGGTTTCTGGAACGGGTCAGGAATGGTTACAAAAAATTGCCAATATTCTAAAGGCAAATCCCGAAATGGCATTGACCGTTGAAGGGTTGAGCATGACTGGGGATCTAAATCTACCGGCGCTACAGGCCACCTCCGTTGCCAATGCCCTAAAGGCTCTGTCCATAGCCCCGGAACGGATAAGCTCCCTGGGAAAGGACGGCAACCTTAAGGAAGGGATACAACTGAATTTGCATCCCCCATACGATACCTTCTACATGATGGTGAAGGA
>JBCBSN010000131.1:0-12406 GCA_039819225.1 Bacteroidota bacterium
TTCCCTTTCCAATGAATAGTTCATAGTTTTATGCGGATGCAAATGGCGGCTGGGATATAGTATGGGTGGACGAAATCCAAAGGGGATGATTTTTGAAATTTACCTACATTGCGAATATTAAAAATATAAACCCCTTGGTGAAAGGAAACAAGAGGATAAAACATATCAAAATATAAAAGATACGGATGAAAATGAGAAAAGGTCCTGAATTGATCCGGGATACAAGTGGATTGAAAAAGAGGATATCCACTAGTTTGGTTTTTGGGTTTTTTGCCTGCGTTTTACAAGCCCAGGCCATTTATGAGGATGAGCGCTATGTGCCCGAGACCAACTCCTTGGTCTTGGAAAAGTTGGCCCAATGGCAGGATCTTAAGTTTGGGCTGTTGATGCATTGGGGCCCATATAGTCAATGGGGCGTGGTGGAATCTTGGTCCATTTGTCCCGAGGAATACGGATGGTGCCAAAGGAAAAAAGGGACAAATCCGGACAATTATGTGCTCTATAAGCAAGAGTATGAAGACCTTCAAAACACCTTTGATCCCGTGAGATTTGATCCACAAAAATGGGCTGAGGCCGCTAGGGAAGCAGGTATGAAATATGTGGTGTTCACAACCAAACACCATGATGGGTTTTCCATGTTCGACACAAAGTATACGGATTATAAGATTACAGACCCCAAAACCCCTTTCAGCAAGCATCCCAAGGCCAATATAACCAAAGAGATTTTCCAGGCTTTTAGGAAAGAAGGTATGTGGGCCGGAGCTTATTTTTCAAAACCGGATTGGCACGTACCTTCCTATTGGGACCCTTATTATCCCCCCAGGGATCGGAACGTAAACTATGAGCCAGAGGATAATCCAGAAAAATGGCAGGAGTTTATTGATTTTACCCATAATCAAATATTGGAACTCATGACGGATTATGGAAAGGTGGATATTTTGTGGTTGGATGGGGGCTGGGTGGCCAAAAAAACCAAGTCCGATATTACGGAGGAATATCTACGTGTCCTTGGTGGCGGTGAAAGTGGTTATATAAAGTCCCGTATCGTAAACCAGGATATTAAAATGGACGAATTGGTGGTCAAGGCCAGGCAAAAACAACCAGGACTTATCGTAGTAGATCGTGCCGTACATGGTAAAAACCAGAACTACTTGACCCCTGAGAATCGGGTTCCTGAAAAACCATTGCCCTATCCTTGGGAATCCTGCATCATTGCAGGTGGCGGATGGTCCTACAGCCCCAATGCCAAATACATGAGTGGGCGCAAGGCCGTGCATACCTTGGTTGATATTGTGGCAAAAGGCGGTAATTTGTTGTTAAATATTGCCCCAAGCCCGGAAGGGGAATGGGATCAAGGAGCTTATGATTTGTTGGCGTCCATAGGAAATTGGATGAAACCCAACGCTGAAGCTATTTATGGTACCCAGGCTATGACTCCGTACAAGTATAAGAATATAGCGGTAACCTCTAAAGGGAACGACGGGGTTTATCTGCATTATATGGTAGATGAAGGCCAGACAGGCCTTCCTAGTGAAGTTTATTTTGAAGGTTGGCAACCCAAAAGAAATGCCAAGGCTACTTTGTTGGCAACGGGTAACCGACTCAAATGGGTTATAAAAGGGAATGGTATAACCATAAGCCTTCCCGAAAAACTTAAAAAGCAATTGTTGGATACCCCGGCTTTTGTTATAAAGTTCAAGTAGCCTTATCAGGGACACCTCTTGTAAAAATCGATGATGGATATGTACTTAGAATATGGGGTTCATGTAAAGGAAACTAGGACTGGTCTCAGGTTTGTTGAGGTTTTTAGAAAGAAAAGGATCGCCCAATTATACTTGGTTCCCCAATGCATACATAATGTATTAAATCCACTAGTTCTTTTGGATTAAAAGCATGAAATTTGAAGGACTTTTCATCTGGGGTTGAACCGGTGGCTTCGAGGACTTCAATTTTATCGATGAACAAACTTAAAGAAGATATTAATGAGTAAAAAAGTAATAGTTCTCACAGGTGCAGGTGGTGTGCTTTGTAGCACTTTGGCCAAGGCCCTTGCCAAGGAAGGCCATAAAATTGCCGTCCTGGACCTTAACCAGGAAGCAGCCCTTAAAGTTGCCAACGAGATTACAGCCCAGGGGGGAAAGGCTATAGCCGTTGCCGCAAATGTTCTGGAGAAGGATTCCCTCCAAAAAGCCAAGGTACGGGTGAATGAGGATTTGGGATTTTGTGATATCCTGATCAATGGGGCGGGGGGTAACCATCCTTTAGGGACCACCAGTAATCCATATCTGGAGGAGAAGGATTTGATCAAGGGTACTGAAGGCCTAAAAACTTTTTTTGATTTGGATTACTCAGGTATCCAATTTACCTTTAATCTCAACTTTTTGGGCACCTTGTTGCCCACCCAAGTTTTCGCAAGGGATATGGTAGGAAGAAAAGGGTGCGGTATTTTGAATATTTCCTCTATGAACGCATTTGCCCCGTTGACCAAGATTCCGGCATATAGTGGCGCAAAGGCGGCGGTTTCCAATTTCACGCAGTGGTTGGCGGTACACTTTTCAAAGGTGGGCATCCGCGTAAACGCCCTGGCCCCGGGTTTTTTTCTCACGGACCAGAACAGGTCCCTTTTGACCGAATCGGACGGTTCCCTTACCCCCAGGGGAAACACCATTATCGGGCATACCCCCATGGGACGTTTTGGCGATCCCGAGGACCTAATCGGGACCACCCTATGGCTTTGTGGCGAGGGATCGGCCTTTGTTACAGGTGTCGTAGTGCCCATAGACGGTGGTTTTAGCGCATTTAGCGGCGTATAGTCCCCCTATTGGGTAGGCCGGAAAAAGTTGGATCTAAAAAGTAACGACCATTAGGAATGATCAGAACTCTTGAACAAACTTGGCGCTGGTACGGGCCCTCGGACCCGGTATCCCTGTCCGACATTAAACAGGCGGGCGCCACGGGTATCGTAACCGCCCTGCACCATATCCCGAACGGACAGGTATGGCCCGTTTCGGAGATTCGAAAAAGAAAAGATGAAATAGAAGCTGCTGGGCTAACCTGGTCCGTAGTGGAAAGTGTACCTATTCATGAGGCCATTAAAACCAGGGCACAGGGGTACATGGACTACGTTGAAAACTATAAGCAAACCCTTTTGAACCTGGGGGAATGCGGCATCGACACCGTTTGCTATAATTTTATGCCGGTACTGGATTGGACACGTACCCATCTGGATTATAAGGTGGAGGACGGGTCCACCGCCTTGCGGTTCGAGACTATTGCTTTTGCGGCATTTGAACTGTATTTGTTGCAGAGGCCGGGAGCCAAGGCGGCCTATTCGGAAGAAGAGCAAAAAGAGGCATTGGCCTATTTCCAAAACCTTTCCGAAGCAGGGAAACAAGAATTATGCGATAACATCATTGCCGGGCTTCCCGGAGCAGAGGAAGGCTATTCCCTGGATGAATTTAATGATATCCTGGACACCTACGATGCCATAGGCCCCGAGGAACTGAAAAAAAACCTGTTCGCGTTCTTAAAACACATTATCCCGGTGGCGGAAAAGGCAGGGGTATCCATGTGTATCCATCCGGACGATCCCCCGTTTCCCATCTTGGGACTTCCCAGGATAGTCAGTACGGAAGAGGATATAACCGAGCTCTATAATGCGGTTGACAGCCCTAACAACGGGCTCACGTTCTGCACCGGATCTTTTGGGGTGCGTGCGGACAACGATCTGGTAGGTATGGTGGAACGCTTGGGGCACCGCATCCATTTCATCCACCTGAGGAGTACCGAACGGGATGGCCAAGGAAATTTCCATGAAGCCAATCATTTGGAAGGTGATGTGGATATGTACCAGGTCATGAAGGCCCTGGTAAACGAGCATGAAAAACGAAAAAACGCCGGTAGAAAAGACTTGCGAATGCCCATGCGACCGGACCATGGCCATAAGATGTTGGATGACCTGCGAAAAAAGACGAATCCCGGATATTCCGGGATAGGCCGTTTACGCGGACTTGCGGAACTAAGGGGATTGGAGCTGGGTGTCCGCAGGTCATTATTCAACTGATTCCCAATTATTTTTAAAGTTAAACCTAAAATCAATATGTAAATATGGCAACATCTTACGATACAAGATATGCTTCTAGTCCCGCTGCGGTGAAAAAATATGATACTTCCGAACTCCGGAATGAATTCCTGGTGGATAACCTTATGCAAAAGGGGAACATCAACCTTACCTATACCCATTATGATAGGTATATTGCCGGTTCGGCGGTTCCGGTAGATTCATTGGAGTTGGAAACCATTGACCCCCTAAAGGCAGAATATTTCATGGAACGTCGGGAAATGGGTATTATCAATGTGGGGGATACCGGTTCCGTGGAAGTTGATGGTACTTCCTATGAATTGGGACATAAAGATGCCCTTTATATAGGGAAAGGGGCCAAGGAAGTGATTTTTAAAAGTGCCCAGGGGGGCAGTCCGGCCCTATTCTATCTGAACTCGGCTCCGGCGCATACCACTTATCCTACCAAAAAAGTAAGTCTACAAGAGGCCAATAAACTGGAACTGGGCTCTATGGAAACCGCGAATCATAGAACGGTTAGTCAAATGATCATTGGAGGGGTCGTCCAAACCTGTCAATTGCAGATGGGTATGACGGAATTGAAGACAGGAAGTGTCTGGAACACCATGCCGGCACATGTCCACGACCGTAGAATGGAAGTATATTTTTATTTAGACGTGCCGGAAGGACAATCGGTTTGCCATTTTATGGGACAGCCCCAGGAGACACGGCATATCTGGATGCAGAACCATCAGGCCGTGATTTCCCCACCTTGGTCCATACATTGTGGTTCGGGAACCTCCAACTATACCTTTATTTGGGGAATGGCCGGGGAGAATTTGGATTATAGCGATATGGACGTAGCCAAGATAACCGATTTACGATAGGAGCATGGGAACGGAATTGTTCGATCTTAACGGAAAGGTGGCCTTGGTCACAGGAAGTACACATGGCCTGGGTATGGCCATGGCCATTGGGCTTGGAAAGGCAGGGGCCACCATTGTGGTAAATGGGAATTCGTCCCAGCAGAAAATAGATGAGGCTGTAGCGCAATATGACAATGAGGGTATACGTGCCGTGGGATACAAATTTAATGTAGCCGATGAGGAACAGGTGATAGCCAATGTCGATGAAATCCAAAAAGAAGTAGGCCCTATGGATATTCTGGTAAATAATGCCGGGATTATTCAAAGAACCCCTTTGGAGGAAATGAAGGCATCCGATTTTAGAAAGATTATCGATGTAGATTTGGTAAGTCCCTTTATCATGTCCAAGCATGTAGTAAAAGGAATGATCGCCCGGAAGAAGGGAAAAATCATCAATATTTGCTCTATGATGAGCGAGCTTGGCCGAAACACGGTGGGTGCCTACGCTGCCGCCAAGGGAGGTTTAAAGATGCTTACTAGGAATATGGCCACGGAATGGGGTAAACACAATATCCAGGTGAATGGGATTGGGCCAGGTTACTTTGCGACCTCACAAACTGCACCCATTCGTGTGGATGGACATCCTTTTAACGATTTTATTATTGGTAGGACGCCTGCCAACAGATGGGGAAATCCGGACGACCTGGCCGGTGCCGCTATTTTTTTGGCCTCCAAGGCCAGTGACTTTGTAAATGGCCATATTCTTTATGTGGATGGTGGTATATTGGCCACTATAGGCAAACCCGCTAACGAAAGCTAAAATTTAACTATGCGTAAATTACGTTACTTATCATTGCTACTTGCTGCAATGCTGTTCAAGGGCTGCGGCGCCCCGGAGCGTGGCAACAAAAGAATTGTTGTAGAGAATACCTTGGACAGGGATCGTTCTTTGGAGACCGTTTCCGTGGAACTGTCACTTCTAGGGTTGTTGGAACCTGAGGGCGAGCTTTCCATTGTGGACGCTGATACAGGGAAACCTTTGGTTTCACAGGTAGTTGATGGTAACGGTGACGGTACCGGCGATACCGTTTTGTTTCAACCTGAAATAAAGGCGAACTCGGAGCAGGTTTTTGAGGTAAAGGTCAGGGATGCGGTAATGGAGGTTGATGGGGACCCCACTTGTTATTCCAGATTTGTACCGGAACGAACGGACGATTACGCCTGGGAAAATGATCGTGTCGCTTTTAGGACCTATGGGCCAACGGCCCAGAAAATGGTGGAGGATGGCATTCAGGGCGGTACCCTTTCCAGCGGTATGGACGCCTGGTTGAAACGTGTGAAGTATCCTATTATCAATAAATGGTACAAAAAGGAACTTGAAACCGATGGGAGTTATCATGAAGATACCGGTGAAGGCGTGGATAACTTTCACGTAGGGGCGAGCCGTGGGGTGGGTGGTATTGCCGTTAAAGCAGATACGGTATATCATTTTTCCAAAAATTTCGTACAATGGAAAAACTATGACAACGGGCCTTTGCGAACCAGTTTTAGCCTTACGTATGCCGATTGGGATGCCGCGGGAAAGAAAATCTCGGAAACCAAGTACATTTCGTTGGATCGGGGCAGTCACCTTTCCAGATTTGAAATCGGGATTTCAGGAGTTGATATGTTTTCCACTGGACTTACCCTTCACGAAAAAGATGGGGCCATTGGTGTAAGTCCCGATCAAGGTTGGATCAGTTACTGGGAACCCCACGAGGATTCCGAACTGGGCACCGGGATTGTAGTGCCCAACGGACAAATGACGGGTCATGACCATTATATAACAGATGCCAAGGACAAAAGCAACCTATTTGCCCATATAAAAACCACCAAAGGCAAGGCGGTGTACTATGCCGGTTTTGGCTGGAAAAAAAGTGGGCAATTCAACACTAAGGAACAGTGGGAGGCCTATCTTGAAAAATTTGCCGAACAACTTGATAATCCTTTAGTGGTAAAGGTGCAATAAGTGGACGGGTTCACAAAAGAATCCATAAAAGTGTTCAATGGGAAAAGAATACAAGATAGCCGTGGTAAACGGTGATGGAATAGGAAATGAAATTGTACCCGTGGGCGTATCCGTCCTTAAAGCGGTAGCCAAGAAATACGGGTTTGGCATACGGACCACCGGGTTTTCCTGGGGAGCGGGCCATTATCTAAAATATGGGGAATTTATGCCGAAGGACGGTATAGAAACCTTAAAACAGTTCGATGCTATTTATTTTGGAGCGGTGGGGCTACCTGAGGTAGATGATACCCTGCCCGCTAAAGACTATACCTTTAAGGTGCGCACCCAACTGAAACAATATGTAAATTACCGCCCGGTAAAGCTGTTTGCCGGCGTGCGAAGTCCGTTGCGCGACAAGACCGAAAAGGATATCGATTTTGTGATCCTCAGGGAGAACAACGAGGGCGAATTTGTACAGAACGGAAAGGTACTCTATCCGGAAACGGCCAACGGGGTAGCTGTGGAGACCAGTATGGTAACACGGTTGGGTGTGGAGCGCATTGCCCATTATGCTTTTACCCTGGCACGAAAGCGTAGAAAACAGGTCACCAATGTGACCAAATCCAATACGCTCATCCATTCCTTGGGGTTTTGGGATCGGGTCATTGGCGAGATCGCGGAACAGTATCCCGATGTGGCCTATACCAAAATGTATGTGGACAATGCCTCGGCCAGTTTTGTTTTGAAGCCCGAGGTTTTTGATGTCATAGTCACCACCAATATGATCGGGGATATCCTTTCAGATCTGGGCGGGGCCATTATGGGAAGTTTGGGCCTTGGCGGGAGCGGCAACATTAATCCTGAAGGGGAGTTCCCCTCCATGTTCGAACCTATCCATGGATCGGCACCTGATATTGCCGGCCAGAACATTGCCAACCCAATAGGTCAGATTTGGTCTGCTGCCCTGATGTTGGAGCACTTAGGGGAAAAAGAAGCGGCAAGCAAAATCGAGGAAAGTATTGCACATGCCACAGCCCAGGGGAATCTGACAAAAGACCTTAAAGGGGATGCGACGACTTCCGAAATCGCCGAGCGGATGATCGATTTTATCGGTTCCTAACATGCATTTGGGCGAAGGCAAAAGAATCATAGACTTAACACTTCCGGTCAATGGAACGCTAAGCGGGGTTTCCATTGAACCGGCAAGAACACTTACCGCAGATGGCTGGAACGCCAGTTGGTTACGTTTGTATTCCCACAGTGGTACCCACATGGATGCACCCTTGCATTTTGAAATCAATCCCCAAACTATAGATGAACTACCTCTGGAACGTTTGATTTCCAGGGCCTGGGTGGTAGACCTAACCTTTATCAGGCCAAAGGAGGAGATATTGGTACACCATGTGTCATCATCTTTAAAAGGGTTTAAAAAGGGAGAGAGTATCCTGATGTATTCCGGATGGAGTAAAAGACTGGGCACGGACGAATATAGGGACGACTTGCCCAGGATAAGCAAGGAACTTGCCCAGTGGATGGGCCAAAAAGGGGTAAATATCTTAGGTGTGGAACCTCCATCGGTAGCCGATGTAAACAATATGGAGGAGGTCACCGAGATCCATACGATCTTGATGGAGAATGATATTATAATTGCCGAAGGGCTTACCAATTTGGATTCCTTGACCAAGCAAGAGGTAACCTTGATCGCGCTGCCCCTTAAGTTTGAAAAAGGAGATGGTGCGCCCGCGCGTATAATCGCTTTAGAGGAATGAGCATATTGGACCAGGATATCTTGGCATCTATCAAAGCCGGCGAAAGGCTCCCCGATCTTCGATTACGGATTAGCGCAGAATTGACCCGGAACCCCAGAACTATAGTTGTTCTGGATGACGATCCTACCGGCACCCAGACCGTGCACGGGATTCCGGTCATAACCGAATGGTCCCAAGAGGCTATAGGGCAGGAAATGGAAAGGAGCCCTATATTCTTTATCCTTACCAATTCCAGGGCCCTACAGGCCGATAAGGCCATTGCTTTGGGAAAATGCATTGGGGAAAGATTGCGAACAGCGGCACAAAAGCTTGGGAAAAAACTACTGGTCATCAGCAGGAGCGACTCTACCTTGCGGGGCCACTACCCCTACGAGGTGGACGCCCTGATAGAAGGGCTGGCCTGGGATAATGCCAAACATGTTTTGGCCCCGGCCTTTTTTGAGGGAGGAAGGTACACTTTTAGGGATGTGCACTATGTGCGGGATGGCGATGTCTTTATCCCAGCAGGGAAAACCCCCTTTGCCAAAGACAACACCTTTGGTTATAAGGCCTCCGATCTTAAGAACTGGATTATTGAAAAATCCGAAGGTGCCCTTGGGCCGGAACAGATTTCAAGCGTGGACATCGCATCCTTGCGGAGAAAGGATCTTTTGGATAATGCCATCCCCAGGGAAGGCGGGAGAAGTCATATCATCTGCAATGCCACAGCCCTCTGGGATTTGCAAACTTTTGCCATGGCCTGTTTGGAATATGAAGGGAATCTCATCTTTAGGACCGCGGCCTCTTTTGTAAATGCGATTTCCGGTATTGCACTTCGAGATTGCCTGGACAAGTCCCAGATGGCTCCCCTTGATTCTGGGAACGGGGGACTGGCAGTGGTAGGCTCCTATGTGTCCAAGACCACCCAGCAACTGGAATTTCTCAAAAAGAATACCAATGCCGTATTTATTGAGCTGAATGTTGAGGAAGTGCTGGGCCGGGATTCCACGAAAGGATATTTGAATAGCCTGGCAAACCGGATCGATGACTCCGTTGTACAAGGATCGCAGGTAGTCTTGTTTACGAGTAGAAAGGTGGTTGCGGGGATCTCCAAAGCGGAGAGTCTGCATATTGTAAACAAGGTGTCCCAAGGGATTATCCACATCATCGGTAACTTGCAAAACAGACCACAATATATTTTGGCCAAGGGAGGGATTACCTCCAGCGATGTGGCCACCAAAGGTCTTGGGGTTAGGAGGGCCATGGTTTTGGGCCAGATAATCCCGGGTGTCCCTGTATGGCGCTTGGGAGAGGAAACCAAATTCCCCGGATTGCCGTATATTGTATTTCCCGGAAATGTAGGCGATAAAGCCGCACTGCATCAAGTAATAAGGTTGTTACAATGAACCATAGGGATTATTTTCCAAGACGGTACTATATGGTAGTGGGCACATTTTTGCTGGCCCTGCTGCTATATATAGATCGGATCTGTATCTCCGTGGCCAAAGATCCTATATCCCTTGCCCTTGATCTTACCGATAAACAAATGGGCTGGGTCTTGGCCGCTTTTTCGTTGGGCTATGCCTTTTTTCAAACTCCTTCCGGGGTAATGGCGGACCGTTTTGGCCCAAGAAAGGTCTTGGCCGCCATAGTTACTATTTGGTCCGGTTTTACCGCACTTACGGGCGCGGCCTGGAGCTTTGTTTCCCTGCTTATAGTGCGATTTTTGTTCGGGGCCGGGGAGGCAGGTGCCTTTCCTGGTATGTCCCGTGCCATTTACAGTTGGATTCCCTTAAAGGAGAGGGGCCTGGTTACGGGTATCAACTTCTCCGGATCTAGATTGGGCGCGGCTTTTGCCCTTCCGGCCGTGGCCTGGACCATTAATGGCTATGGATGGCGGATTACTTTTTTTATACTTGGAGGTATTGGATTGGTATGGGCCCTGGGCTGGTTTTTCCTCTTTAGGGACGATCCCGAAGCCCATAATGGCATCTCGGAAAGGGAAAGGGCATTTATCCTCGCCACGCGGCAAGATCGGGAATCTACAAGGGCCGCGGAGAAAATCCATTTCGGCAGCCTTATGCGATCCAGGAATATGTGGCTGGCCATGGGGCAATACTTTTGCAGTAACTTTACTTTTTTCTTTGCCTTGACCTGGCTTTTCCCTCACATTAAAGGGGTGTATCAACTGGAGACCGTGGAAGCCGGATTCTACACGGGGATACCCCTGGTTTTTGGAGCATTGGGCAATTGGTTTTCGGGATGGCTCATAGATCGTATCTTTAAAAAAGGGAAATGGAACAGTTCCCGGATCTTTCCGGCCTCCTTAGGGTTCGCCTTGGCGGCCATAGGTTTGTTGGGAAGCATTTATATGGAATCCGCACTAGGTGCGATCCTCTTTTTGAGTCTTGCCATTTTTGGAGCGGACATGACCCTGCCCCCTTCATGGGCCTTTTGCGTGGATATCGGGAAGGAACATGCCGGCGCGGTCTCCGGGACCATGAATATGGCGGGGAATATCGGAGCTTTTATAACCGCTCTATTGTTCCCTTACTTATTGGCCTGGACCGGGTCTACTACCTTGTTCTTCATTGTTGGGGCGGTATTGAACGGTATCGCAATACTGCTTTGGAGCCGTATGAGGCCACAGAAACACTTTACGGAATATTGATATGGACAAACTTAGGGGCGTAGCCGTGGGAACAGGGTATTTTAGTCAATTCCAATACGAGGCATGGAACCGATTGGAGGATGTGGATATGGTTGCCGTATGTAGTAGAAAAAGGGAAAAGGCGCAGGCCATTTGTGACACGTACGGGATTCCACGGGCCTATGACGATTTTTCGGAAATGTTGCAAAAGGAGAACCCGGATTTTGTGGATATCATAACCCCTCCTGAAACGCATACCCAATTTTGCATCCAGGCCTTTGCCCAGGGGGTCGCTGTTATATGTCAAAAGCCCTTGGCGCCCACCTATGAGGAAGCAGCGGCTCTGGCAAAAGCTGCAGGGGAAGCAGGGATACGGATGATGGTGCATGAAAATTTTAGGTTTCAACCTTGGCATCGGGAGATCAAAAAACTATTGGACAAGCAGGTCATCGGGGATAGGATACATACCATAAACCTAAGGATGCGTATGGGGGACGGTTGGCCGGAGGATGCCTATATGGACCGGCAGCCCTATTTTAGGGAGATGGAAAGACTGTTGATCTATGAGACCGGGGTTCATTTTATTGATGTCTTCCGGTATTTGTTGGGGGACATTTCCAAAGTATATGGCAAATTGAAGCGACTTAATACCAATATTAGAGGAGAGGACTTTGCATGGGTACAGTTTGAGTTCAATAATGGCACCTTGGGTTTTTTGGATGCCAATCGCTATAATGAAAGTACCTGCCAGGATCCCAGGTTTACTTTTGGCACGGTCTTATTGGAAGGCAATGCCGGCAGCATACGACTTTATGAGGATGGTAAGATTACCGTTCAAGAGCTAGGTGGGAAAGAGATCCATCACCCCTATTATTTTGAACATAAGAATTTTGCCGGAGACTGTGTTTTCTTTACGCAGGCCCACTTTGTTGCACAACTGCGTTCCGGGGATTCCTTTGAAACCGATGTGGAAGGCTATCTTAAAAACATTGCCGTTCTGGAAAAGGTTTATGAATCCCATGAAAAGGGGATTCCCTTGGGGGTGACGGAATGACCCTTCCGTTTTACGGTAAACCTGGTAGAAACGCAGTTCAA
>JBCBSN010000132.1:0-12212 GCA_039819225.1 Bacteroidota bacterium
GATTATCCCGCATGGGGAACACCAAATCAATATTGCCCAATACCTCTATGAAATGTTGGTACTGGCCGTACCCCAGAAAAGGGTGCATCCCGGCGTGTTGGACGGTACTTTGAAGTCGGATATTTTAGAGCGGCTGCAAAAACTTCGACCTAATGAGATAAGAGAAGATTCCAGCGAGAGCGATCCTCGATGGGACATATTGAAAAAATTGATAACGGACAAATAACAGTATACAAAATGGCACATCCTAAGCGAAAGATATCCAAGACCAGAAGGGATAAGAGAAGAACACATTATAAAGCGGTAGCACCTACCTTGGCCACGGATTCTACTACAGGGGAGATGCACCTTTATCACAGGGCGCATTGGCACGAGGGAAAATTGTATTACCGAGGCCAGGTCTTAGTGGATAAGACCCAGGAAACTGAAGGCTAAACACCGGGCCGAGCAAAACGGATTTTTAAAATATTGATGGAACAACCCCGCTAATGCGGGGTTGTTTTTGTAAAACACTAAGGATCTGAAAGGTTTTACGGGGCTATTTTCATTTTTCCAAGAATGGATGACTTTTTACTCCAAAAGTCCTGAAAAATGACTACTTTTCACAAGTTTTGAAGCATTTCACACGATTTTTTTTGATATCAAATATCGGCAATAGATGGGGAAATTAACGGCAGCGATTACGGCTGTGGGGGGCTATGTTCCAAATTTTGTGCTAACGAACAAAATGCTCGAAGGAATGGTGGAGACCAACGATGATTGGATTCTTACCAGGACCGGGATCAGGGAAAGAAGGATCCTTAAACCTGAAGAAGGGCAAGGATCTTCATATCTAGCCATAAAGGCGGTAGAGAACCTGCTTTCAAAAAAGGCGATAGACCCAAAAGAGATAGACCTTGTTATCGTGGCTACTGCCACCCCGGACAGTCTTGTAGCTTCCACGGCGGCTTTTGTAGCTTCTGAGATAGGGGCCACCAATGCCTTCGCCTTCGATCTTTTGGCCGCTTGTTCCAGTTTTCTGTTCGGGATGTCTAGTGCCGCGGCACAGATACAATCCGGTAAATATAAGAAGGTACTGTTGATAGGTGCGGACAAAATGTCATCCATAATCAACTATACCGATAGGACCACATGTATTATTTTTGGCGACGGCGCAGGGGCGGTTCTTTTTGAGCCCAATATTGAGGGCTTTGGGCTCCAGGACGAATATTTGCGGGCAGACGGTACCGGAAGGGAGTATCTGGGAATGGAAGCGGGCGGCTCTTTACTGCCGGCATCCGAACAGACCGTTAGGGAAGGAAAGCACTATATCTTCCAGGATGGCAAGTCCGTTTTCAAGTTTGCGGTATCCAATATGGCCGATGTTGCCGAGAAAATCGTAAAACGAAACAATCTGGAACATACGGACGTATCTTGGTTGGTGCCCCACCAAGCCAACAAAAGGATCATAGATGCAACGGCCAATAGAATGGGATTGGATCGATCCAAGGTAATGATGAACATTGATCGGTACGGGAATACGACATCTGCCACGCTCCCTTTATTATTGAACGACTACGAAAATCAATTAAAAAAAGGAGATAATCTGGTTTTTGCCGCTTTCGGCGGAGGGTTTACCTGGGGATCTATCTACCTTAAATGGGCGTATAATTAAATACCAAAAATTAAAACACAATGGATATTAAGGAAATTCAAAGCCTGATAAGGTTCGTGGCAAAGTCGGGCGCCAGCGAGGTAAAACTGGAAACGGATGACATAAAGATTACCATTAGAACGGGTGCTTCCGGATCCGGTCATGAGACTACCTATGTACAACAAATTCCAGTAGCCCAGGCTCCAATGGCTCCGGTTGCCCCGGTATCCAATGAGACTTACGATTCCCAGGAGGATAACATGGCAAAGGATAATGGCGCAGATGATTCCAAGTATATTACCATTAAATCGCCTATTATTGGAACCTTTTACAGGAAACCCTCCCCGGATAAACCGGCTTTTGTGGAGGTAGGCAGTACCATTGCCCCGGGAGATGTACTTTGTGTAATAGAGGCCATGAAGCTTTTTAACGATATTGAATCCGAAGTGTCCGGAAAGATTGTCAAGGTCCTAGTGGAAGATTCCTCCCCGGTGGAGTTTGATCAACCCTTGTTCTTGGTAGATCCATCTTAAAAGTTAAACTCCAGATTACAAACACCAAATTCCAACAATAAACCTTTGGAATTTGCTATTTGTCATTTGAAATTTGGAACCGTTATGTTCAAAAAAATACTAATTGCCAATAGGGGGGAAATTGCACTCAGGATTATCCGAACTTGCAAGGAAATGGGGATAAAGACCGTGGCCGTGTATTCCAAAGCGGATGAGGAAAGCCTTCACGTAAGATTTGCGGACGAGGCCGTTTGTATAGGGCCCGCACCAAGCGGTGATTCTTATTTGAAGATACCTAATATTATAGCCGCGGCAGAAATCACCAACGCAGACGCCATTCATCCGGGATACGGCTTCCTTTCCGAAAATTCAAAATTTTCCAAAATCTGTGCCGAGCACGAGATAAAATTTATTGGGGCTTCGGGAGATCAAATCGATCAAATGGGGGACAAGGCCACGGCAAAGGCTACCATGAAAAAGGCCGGGGTACCCACCATTCCGGGATCTGAAGGACTGTTAAAGGATGTAGCCGACGCCAAGAAAACGGCCAAAAAAATGGGCTACCCGGTCATGATAAAAGCTACGGCCGGTGGCGGTGGAAAAGGCATGCGCGCAATCTGGTCGGACGAGGAGATGGAACCCAATTTTGAGAGTGCCGTACAAGAGGCCACCGCGGCCTTTGGTAATGGGGGGATGTATATGGAAAAGCTGATCGAGGAGCCGCGCCATATTGAAATACAGATAGTGGGCGATCAATATGGAAAGGCCTGCCACCTTTCGGAAAGGGATTGTTCCATACAGCGGCGGCACCAAAAATTGACCGAGGAAACACCCTCCCCGTTTATGACGGACAAGCTACGGCAACAAATGGGCGAAGCAGCGGTAAAGGCGGCCGAGTATATCAAATATGAAGGGGCGGGTACCATTGAATTTTTGGTAGACAAGCACCGCAATTTCTATTTTATGGAAATGAATACCCGAATCCAGGTGGAACATCCTATTACGGAACAGGTAGTGGACTACGATCTAATACGGGAGCAGATCCTTGTTGCCGGAGGGGTTCCCATTTCCGGAAATAACTACATTCCCAAACTACATTCCATAGAATGCCGTATCAACGCCGAAGATCCCTTTAACGACTTTAGACCTTCCCCAGGGAGGATTACTACGCTACACACGCCGGGGGGGCACGGCGTGCGAATGGATACCCATGTATATAGCGGGTATGTTATACCGCCCAATTATGACTCCATGATCGCCAAACTCATTACTACGGCACAGACCCGAGAGGAAGCCATCAATAAAATGAAACGCGCTCTGGACGAATTTGTCATTGAAGGGATACGCACCACCATTCCGTTCCATAGGCAGCTTATGGCCCATCCGGATTATTTGGCCGGAAACTACACTACGGCCTTTATGGACCATTTTACCATGGAACCGGAAACGGAGGAATAAACAAGTATAGATTTAACAAGGCTTAAATACCCGTAGTGTCTCGGACCGGATGAATCTTAGCTACTGGGAATACAAAACCTGGCTTTCCAATGTGGACTTTACCATTGTTGGCAGCGGTATAGTGGGCCTAAGCTGTGCACTTCGGTTAAGGGAAAAACACCCCGGGTCCAAAATCGTAGTATTGGAAAAAGGAATCCTCCCTCAAGGGGCAAGCACAAAAAACGCAGGCTTTGCGTGTTTTGGGAGTATCTCGGAAATCCTTTCGGACCTGCACCTCCAGACCCAAGGGCCAGTCTTTGATCTTATAAGGCAAAGATGGGAAGGACTAGAGTATTTAAGACACCTATTGGGAGACCGGAAGATCGATTTTCAACGTCACGGGGGACACGAGATCTTTCTATCCCATCAACTGGAAAGTTTTGGACGATGTATCGATAAATTGGACGGGATAAACGAATGGTTAAGCCCCATTTTTGGTTCGGAGCCTTTCAAGTTAAGTCGCAACAACTTTGGATTTCACAAGGTGTTAAAGAACCTGGTTACACATCGATTTGAAGGCCAGTTGGATACCGGAAAAATGATGTTGGCCCTATTGGCATTGGCCGGCAAAAAGAAAATCATCATCCTAAATTCGATTACCGTAAAAGATTTTTCAGAACGGAACAACTATGTAGACATAGATACCGACCATTTTACGTTCAAGGCCGGAAGATTGTTTGTGGCCTCTAACGGATTTGCCCATCAATTGATCAAAGCGAATGTAAAGCCGGCCCGCGCACAGGTGTTGATAACAAAACCTATCAAGGATTTACACATAAAAGGCACTTTCCATTTGGAGGAGGGCTACTATTATTTTAGAAATATTCACAATAGAATACTGTTGGGCGGTGGCCGAAATCTGGATTTCAAGGGAGAGGAAACCTCAACTTTCGGGAATACGACTTTGATACAGAACCGATTGGAAACCCTTTTGAGTGAAGTTATTTTGCCCGGGACTCCCGTTGAAGTGGAAAGAAGGTGGAGTGGGATCATGGGAATAGGCCAAAAGAAAAGCCCCATTGTGAAGCAAGTTTCCAACCGGGTGTTTTGTGGGGTTCGACTCGGAGGCATGGGGGTTGCCATCGGAAGTTCAGTGGGAAGGGATTTGGCAGATATCCCCTTGGAATAGCTCAAAGATCCAGTTGAATAATACCGTTGTTTTGGCCTTATGTTCCACATTTTATCCCTATATTCATTGCTCTTATTTGGGGCCATTTCCACATCAAAATGATATAAGGGATTTCTCCGATGCTTCTCCTTTTTTACGTTTATGGTTGAGCCTCTCCCTTAAGAATTGAGTAACCGATGTTTGCCCCGAATATTTTTGATTTACCGTGATGTCCCTTGGAACAGGATTTAACGGATTTTTTTGAAGAACACGTTATATGAAGAGAGATGTAAGACGCGGGTTTGGAATCTGCTGTATGCTGCTATGGACCGGACTTATGTTGATAGGATGTGCCTCTCCTAGGGCCAAGTTTAAGAGGGAGTATAGGAAAATCTGGAAGGAAATCGTGAATTCCGAGGCCTGGCGGAATTCATTGTTGGCGGAAAGTAACCCAAGACCCGGGATACGCACCGATTTTTATTCTCCGGTTTTGGATGAAAGAAACCTATCTGGAAAGAAGTATGTTACCTTACTAGAGGAAGAAGCGGCTTTTCGTAAGAAGTATGATGCCCTTGTCCACCGAGCATACTTTAAGATTATTGCGGAGGCCGAAAAAGCGGATGAACGCTTGAGAAAAGAATATCTGGACTGGAACCGAAGAAAATCCGAAACAGAAAATACAGAAGATGATGGGTTTCATGAAGAGCTGGCCCTGATAAACAAAAGGTATACCGCACACCGAAAAATGCTTAAAGGACTAAAATCCTGGAACATACAAAGTGAATACCGCTCGGACGACCTTCGCTTCTTTAAAAACGAGCATAGGGCAGAAGTGCAACGAATGTTCAACACAGGGGAAGACGAAGGTGCCATTGTCCGGTTTTTAATTTTCGAGCTGGCCGATTTGTATCACTTTAAGGAATAGGCCTTTATAAGGTCTTTCTTCCCAAAAGCACTCCTAATGTCCCACATCGCCAAAAAAGAACTTTATGATTTTTGTGTCGTTTTTGCCACTGATCGTCTTGCCCGCCTTAATGCACAAATTGCGGGGATCGGGAATGCCCTCGCCGCGGAAACCAAAAGTAGTGCCGGGGATAAACACGAAACGGGCAGGGCCATGTTGCAATTGGAACGGGAAAAGTTGGGGAAACAACTTCTGGAAGCGGAGAGAATGCTACTCACGGTCCAGAGGATTCCGCTATCCACATCAGCGGATAGGGTGGTACCGGGAAGTCTGGTACAAACGGATAATCAGTTCTATTATATCGCCATCTCCGCTGGCAAATATGAGGTATGCGGACAAATTTTTTTTTGCGTTTCTCCTGGGACACCGGTGGCCCAAAAACTTTTGGGCAGGATGGTGGGGGAGCTTTTTATAATGAACAAAAAGGAACAAACCATCTTGACCATTTCTTGAAAAGGAAAGTTTAACTTTTCTTTAAAACCACCACCATTTGGGTTGATTATCTTTAAGGGTTAACCAATAAATACAATCATCATGACAACACAAGAAGTAGCAGATCAACTCGTAAGTCTTTGTAGGGAAGGAAAATACAAGGAGGCCTATGACCTTTATGCCCAAGATGCCGAGAGCATTGAAATGGACGGTATGCCCGGGGATCAGATTACCAAGGGCAAAGAAAACATTTGGAACGCCTATAAGGAGTGGGAGGCCAGTATTGAAGAAATGCACGGGGGGTCCGTTGGGGACCCTATAGTGGCCGCAAACCATTTTATGGTACCCATGTCCATGGATGCTACCTTTAAGGGGCAAGGCAGATGGGCCATGGACGAACTCTGTATGTACAAGGTAGAAGATGGGAAAATAAAAACGGCACAGTTTTTTTACGAAGTGCCCGCAATGGGTTAAACAGTTCTTGAACCTATTCTAAATCAGGCTTTTTACGGCCTGATTTTTTTTGTGCTGCCATTTTCTTGGTTTTTAAACGCCGTTCCACGGAGGCTTTGGTAGGTCTTGTGGTTTTACGCGTTTTTGGTGCCTTAAGTCCGTCTGAAATAATCTTTAAAAAACGTTTTATCGCTATCTCCTTATTCTGGTGCTGACTTCGGGTAGCATCTACCTGTAGAAGAAAAATCCCTTCTTGGGTTAATCGATGCGTAAGTTTGGCGATTAAACGTTTTTTTTCGATATCTGAAAAAGCTTGGGAGCGGACTAGGTCAAACATCAGTGCAATCTTTGTGGAGACCTTGTTCACGTGCTGTCCACCCGCGCCACTACTGCGAATTGCTTTGAAGCTTAGCTCCTTAATAAGCCGTTCCTTATCCATTCGGTTACTGGTGGTTAAGGCGCTGGTTAATGGTCTCCAGGGAAACATTTAGGAAGACATTTTTTCCTTCTTCCAGGGCCATAGAATGGTTAAAGAAAATGGTTTCCTCTTCAAAGCTTCCTTCCACCATATAATGCCCCCCCATATAAAAGGCATCCTTTACCACAACCTCAAGACCGGTTTTTTCCGAAACCTTAAATTCATGGGCATATACGATAATCCTACGTTTGGTATCCGCATAGGACTTTAGAATATTGATAGGGATTCTGTTGGCTTCCCCAAAGAGAGAGGCAATATACAGGTCACCGGGATGTTCATACAAGCTCTTGGGGGTATCCTTGGCAATGATTTTCCGGTCCCTTAATACGATGGCGCGATCGGCAAACGGAAGAATATCGTAAGGGTCATGTGTGGCCGTAATTACAGTGACATTTTCTTTTTTTAGGAAAGAGAACAAATTTCTACGGAGCGCGTTCTTTCTAAAATTGTCGATATGGCCAAAAGGCTCGTCCAACAAAAGAATCTGCGGTTGTTGTGCCAACACCCTGGCCAAGGCCACACGCTGTTGTTGCCCCCCACTGAGGTACCTTACCTTGGTGTCAGAAAGCTCAGTCATCTCGATCAGTTCCAAAAGTTCCATGGTCCGCGCCCTTAGTACCTGGGGCTCAAAGACGGAAAGATATTGGCTCACGTTTTCAAAGACCGTGGTAAAAGGCATTAAATCAAAATCCTGTGCCAAATACTTCATATAAGACTCACCGGGAACCAAATTGTACAAGGGGCCCTGGACCTGGTTTTCGTCCCAGTAGATTTCACCTACTTTAATATCCAACAACCCATAGATCATTTTGAGCAGGGTGCTTTTACCGCACCCACTTTCCCCAATAATGGAAACGTGCTCTCCGGGGCCTACCTTTATATTGATGTCCTCCAGAACGGGTGTCCGGTCATAGGCAAAGGAAACATGATCTACGTGAAGCATTATAATTTAAAGTTTCCTCATTTTAAAGGCACAGGCTAAACTCTATCGTCCTTCGAGGGGAGAGGGAGGTGCCAAAAATCCGTTCCCAATGATTGAAACGGATTTTATGTAAAATTATTGATAACGGGGTATGTTATTCCTTGGGCATCGTCTCCCCGGGCAATTCTTGAAAGCCCATATTAAAAAGGGTGAATCCAAAAATATCCGCATATTGTTCTATAGTCTTGCTTACAGGGGTTCCGGCGCCATGTCCGGCATTGGTCTCTATCCGTATCAAGGTCGGGTTGCTTCCCGTTTGCTTTTCCTGCAACGCCGCGGCAAATTTAAAACTATGTGCGGGGACTACCCGATCGTCATGGTCTCCTGTAGTGACCAAAGTGGCCGGATATTCGGTTCCTTTCCTTACATTATGTACAGGGGAGTAGCCTTTTAGATATTGAAACATCTCCTCACTTTCTTCTGCAGTACCATAATCATAGGCCCATCCTGCCCCCGCGGTAAAAGTATGGTAGCGCAGCATATCCAAAACACCTACGGCAGGTAACGCTACTTGCATCAAATCAGGACGTTGGGTCATTGTGGCACCTACCAAAAGCCCGCCGTTGGACCCCCCCCTAATGGCCAAATACTCCTTGGAAGTATAGTTGTTTGCTATCAGGTATTCCGCCGCGGCGATAAAATCGTCAAAAACGTTTTGCTTTTGCATCTTGGTTCCCGCAATATGCCATTTTTTACCGTACTCCCCGCCACCTCTTAAATTGGGAACGGCATAGACACCGCCTTGCTCCATCCATACGGCATTTACGATGCTAAAAGAGGGGGTAAGGCTAATGTTGAAGCCTCCATAACCATACAAGATCGTGGGGTTTTTGCCATTAAGGGCGATTCCCTTTTTGTGTGTGATCATCATGGGTACCTTGGTCCCATCCTTAGAGGTATAGAAGACCTGGGTAGAGGTATAGTCCGATGGGTCAAAATCGATTTCCGGTTTCCAGTATTGTTCGTAGTTCCCGGTATCCACGTTATATTTAAAAGAGGATCCGGGAGTGTTGTAGTTGGTAAAGGAAAAATAAAACTCTTTTTCCTTCTTTTTACCTCCAAAACCGCCGGCACTACCAAGGCCTGGAAGTTCTACCTCGCGTACTAAATTACCGTCATAGTCATATTGAAAAACCTTGGAGATAGCATCTACCATATACTCGGCGAAAAAATAGCCACCTCCTGTACTGGCCGTAAGTACGTTTTTGGTCTCAGGAATAAAATCGACCCAATTATGTGGTCGTGGGTCGGCCGCATCGGTGACCACGATTTTTTTGTTGGGGGCATTCATATTGGTTACCAAGAATAAGGTAGTCCCAACATTATCCAGGACATAAGTGTCCGAATCCGTATTGTCCAGAAGAGTGGTTAATGGAGAATCGAGATTTTCCAAATCCTTCATAAACAACTTATTGCCCGATGTGGAGGTAGATGCACTAATAAAAAGGTAACGCTGGTCTTCGGAGACGTACCCGCCCACATAGCGGTGTTTTTGGTCTTCGGAGGCTCCAAAAATAATCTTATCCTTGGACTGAGGCGTTCCCAATTGATGATAGTATAATTTGTGCTGGTCCGTTTTTGCGGAGAGTTCGCTTCCCTCAGGTTTATCATAACTGGAATAGAAAAAGCCATCGTTACCCTTCCAGGAGATGCCGCTGAATTTAATGTCTACCAAAGTATCCTCTACAATTTCCCTGGTCTGTGCGTTTATGACAATACCCTTGCGCCAGTCACTGCCTCCTTCCGAGATAAGGTAGGCGGCAAGGGAGCCATCCTTGGTAAAACTTAGGCCCATCAAGGAAGTTGTGCCGTCCTTGGAGAACGTGTTGGGATCCAAAAAAATCTCGGCGGCCCCACCTTCTTTTTTCCTATAGACCACATACTGGTTTTGCAGGCCATCATTCTTATAAAAGTAAGTGTAGTCCCCTTCCTTGAAAGGGGAGCCCAACTTCTCATAGTTCCAAAGTTTTTCCAAGCGGTTTTTAAGGGCTTCACGGAACGGTATTTTATCAAGATACCCAAAGGTTACCTTGTTCTGCTCCTTTACCCAAGCCTCCGTTTCCGGGCTTCGGTCATCTTCCAGCCAGCGATAGGGGTCGTCCACTTGGGCGCCAAAGTAGGTATTTACGGTATCTACTTTTGTGGTAATGGGGTAGTTCACTTTGATTAAATCCTTAATGACTTTGCCTTGGCAAAATGCCGTTTCAAAAACGACAAATATAAGTGTTGCGGTAAGTAAAGCGGTTTTTTTCATTTTCTAGAGGTTAAAGCGTCTAAAAATACCACAAAACCATCAGAAAATGGAAGAATAGTCTAGTGTTAACACTTTGTTATCAAGCCCTTCTGGAATTCTCTATTTTCGTTAAGGATTTGGGCTTCGGAGGTCCTGCCTTATCGAGAAACGGGGAATTGTACGACCAAAAAATCATCGGAAGCCGTAGGATAGCATGCGCTACACCAACTTATGCGCCACTAAATACTCCGCTATCTGTACGGCGTTGGTGGCAGCACCTTTTCTGAGATTGTCGGATACGATCCACATATTCAAGGTGTTGCGCTGGGTCTCGTCCCTGCGGATACGGCCTACAAAAACGTCATCCTTATTATGTGCGTAAATGGGCATGGGATAGGTATTGGTGTCCGGATTGTCCTGGACCGTTACCCCGG
The DNA here is from genome assembly GCA_039819225.1 of Bacteroidota bacterium. Taxonomy (GTDB): domain Bacteria; phylum Bacteroidota; class Bacteroidia; order Flavobacteriales; family Flavobacteriaceae; genus Ulvibacterium. The sequence goes on from JBCBSN010000132.1 coordinate 10,727, forward strand.
GAGTGTCGCTCAGCAATTGCCTTACCTCATTGAGATCAAAATCGTTTTCGAATTCAACATTAACGGATTCGGAATGCCCTCCCGCAGTGGGGATCCGGACGGCTGTGGCACTGACCGAAAAGGTGCGGTCGTCCAGTATTTTTTGAGGCTCCCGGGCCAACTTCATTTCCTCCTTGGTGTACCCGTTTTCCAAAAAGACATCGCAATGAGGAAGGGCGTTGCGGTTAATGGGGTAGGGATAGGCCATTTCACCGGACACTCCCGCCATTTCATTTTCCAATTGGCGCACCGCCTTTACCCCGGTACCGGAAACGGATTGATAGGTGGATACCACAACGCGCTTCATCTTATATTTTTTGTGAAGAGGATTCAAGGCCATCACCATTTGTATGGTTGAGCAATTGGGATTGGCTATGATCTTGTCCTCCCGGGTCAGCTCATGGGCATTGATCTCCGGCACTACCAATTTCTTTGTTGGATCCATACGCCAGGCCGAGGAGTTATCCACAACCGTGGTGCCTATTTCCGCGAATTTTGGCGCCCACTCCAGGGAAGTACCGCCGCCTGCGGAAAAAATGGCGATATCCGGCCGAGCAGCTACCGCTTCCCCCAAACCAATGACCGTATGCGCCTTTCCTTTATAGTCCAGCGTCTTCCCTACTGAACGTTCGGAGGCAACAAGAAGAAGTTCCGAAATCGGGAAATTTCGTTCTGCCAGTACTTTTAACATCACTTCGCCTACCATACCGGTGGCACCGACGACGGCTACTTTCATACTTGAGAATTTTGGAAGCACAAAGGTAGGCTATCATGGGAGATTGTACAAAGGCAGTGTGCGAAAATTATAAAAATATAACAAAATGTTTATTTTGAAACAATTTTACGAAATCCAAGACCTAGTATTCGTAAAGCAATTTTTCGGACCAGGATGATAGGTTTAAATAAACGACATTGTTGGAGGTTCTTATTCTTGTCAGATCGAACGATATGGTATTGGTGAAAACAGCCAAGCATTCTTCACTATTCTTGAAGGAAACCTTTACAAACCGTTGTTCCGGGAAGCTTTCGGCAATCATGCCCGAGTCTATTAAGCCTATCTCCCAAGAATCTCCATTACAACCGCTGGCCGAAATTTTAATCTCAAGACAGTCCCCATATATCTTGGCATCTAGGATGGAAAACATATCGGATTCGTCTTCCTTGTATCTGACTTCATCTATAATAATGGATTCATCACAGTTTTTCGGCATGGGCCCTGAATCGTCCCCATAGCCAAATTGGTTACATGATACTATCATAAAGATTAAAGTAAAAAGGAAAAATTGAAATTATGAAACTATTCTCATTTTTCCTTTTTACAATAGATGATTTTTGGCCGTGGAGGTTGCTTATTTAGAACTCGTCTTGAGTTGTTTTGGTTGAGCGATACATTCAGGTTGGGTGTGCGATTGGGGGTTTGTGTGGGCTGGATCGCTGCGCTGCGGGG
>JBCBSN010000133.1:0-12106 GCA_039819225.1 Bacteroidota bacterium
GATTTTACCAAACGCCCCATGAAGGAATTTGTTTTCGTTTTGCCGGAGGGATTCAAAACGCAGGTACCATAAGATCTTGTTTTACAATGCCTATGGTCATTTTTCCCTTGTACAGAAAGGCAACCCCGCCAAACATTTTTTTAGCTACCATATCCTTGGAGATTTCTTTGGGCAGCAGTGCTAGTACATCTTCAATTCTTTTTTGCAATTCCGGGTCAAAGGCCATTTTTATGGATTGTGGATTGTTGCGTTAAAGATAGGGGAATTTGGATAGCTCATAAACTGTAGCGCGCCTTTGCGGATATATCCTGCCCGGCCAGGCGGTTGTCCCTTAGTTTTAAATAGCCTGTAATTCCGATCATTGCGGCATTGTCCGTACAGTATTCCAATTTGGGCAGATAGGGTTTCCATCCGTACTTTTCCTCGGCTATTTTTAAGGCGTTTCGAATACCGGAATTTGCGGATACGCCGCCTCCAATGGCTATTTCCTTTATCCCCGTCTGTTTTATTGCGGCTTTAAGCTTGTCCATTAGTATGCCTACTATGGTATGTTGTATGGAAGCACAGATATCGTTTCGGTTTTGGGAAACAAAATTAGGGTTGGCTGCGGTTTCCTTTTGGATAAAATAGAGAATGCTGGTCTTTAGCCCACTAAAACTAAAATTAAGACCGGCCACCTTTGGTTTGGGAAACGGATAGGCCATTGGATTTCCCAATTGGGCATAGTTGTCCATCAGCGGTCCCGAAGGATAGGGGAGCCCCAACACTTTGCCACTTTTATCAAAGGCCTCCCCCACGGCATCGTCCAGGGTCTCGCCTAAAATTTCCATATGAAAAAAATCCTTCACCAACACGATTTGCGTATGCCCGCCACTAATGGTCAAGGCCAGAAAAGGAAAGGGGGGGGGCTCCATATCCGGATCCTCGATAAAATGAGCCAGAATGTGCGCTTGCATATGGTTTACCTCAATAAGTGGAACCCCCAGGCCCAGGGCCAACGATTTTGCAAAGGAAGTACCCACCAGCAATGACCCCAACAGTCCGGGGCCACGGGTAAAGGCTATGGCGGATAGTAGTTTTTTGTCGATATTTGCCTTGGACAAAGCTTGGTGTACCACAGGGACTATGTTTTGTTGATGGGCCCGGGATGCCAATTCCGGCACAACGCCCCCGTAGTCCTCATGAATCCCTTGGGTGGCCGTAACACTGCTGAGCACTTTTTTGTTCTGCATTATGGCGGCGGAGGTATCATCGCATGAGGATTCTATGCCAAGGATGTAAATAGTTTTTTTTTGCACGTTGTTTGGAACAGAATTTGGATGTACAAAGGTAAAATATAAAGCCCTATCAAAAAATTACGTAAAATACTCATAAGAACCCTTTTAGTGTTCCTTCTGATTTGCGTACTGGGCACCTTGATCCTTTCCTTGCCCACCGTACAGACGCGTTTTGCCCGGTATGCCACCAACACCATAAACAAAGAATTTGGGACCAACCTAAATATAGAACGGTTGCGTGTTTCCCTAATATCCTGGGATACTTCCTTGGAAGAGGTGTATGTGGAGGACTATCGGAAGGACACTCTTTTTTTTATCAATGAACTTACTACTTCCATATTGAGCATCCGTAATTTGGCGCACGGCAAGTTGGAATTTGGCGATATTGATATTGATAGTCTCAATTTTAAACTGAAGACCTATGAAGGGACCAGGGGCACCAACCTGGAAGTGTTCATCGATAAATTGGACGATGGAAAACCACGAAAACCGGGAACGGATCCCTTTTTCTTTTCTTCATCCCAGGTAGGCGTTGCCCGAAGTCATTTTCAGCTTATTGACGAGAACCTGGAAAATATACAAGTCCTGGATTTTAAGGATTTGGATATTTTGGCTACGAACTTTCAAATCTTGGGGCCAGAGGTAACCACAAAAGTGGATGAAATGTCCTTTAAGAGCAAAAGGAACCTTGAGATAAAAAAATTAGCTACCGGTTTTACCTATACCAAGAAGCAAATGCGGTTTGATTCGCTGAATATACGGACCCCCGGTTCCGACCTTATGGGAAATCTGGTGTTCAATTATGAAAGAAAAGATTTTCAGGACTTTACGAACAAGGTAAATCTGGTGGCCGATTTTACGGATTCCAAGGTGGCCTTTAGCGAAATCAACCAGTTGTACGATCAATTTGGGGAAGGGAAGGAAGTGCTATTTTCTTCCTCCTTTAATGGGGTGTTGAACGATCTGAACGCCGAACAGCTCTTTTTGGTATCGGATAATACAGGCATTCGCGGGGATTTCAATTTCAAAAATCTTTTTAACAAGTCCGAAGCATTTTCCATGCACGCCCAAATGAAGAACGTAACCAGCAGTTATTATGAGCTAAGATCCCTGATGCCGAATATTCTGGGGAAATCCCTGCCCTCTTTGTTCAACAAGTTGGGACAGTTTACCATCCGCGGGGAATCTGACATCACGGAGACCTCCATAGATGCCAAGATAAACATAAATACCGCCATAGGTAGCAGTTATGCGGATATGGAGTTGACAAACATCAACAACATTGACAATGCCACCTATGAAGGCTTTGTCTCCCTTATCGACTTTGATCTGGGCAATTTCCTCGAGAATAAAAAACTGGGCAACATCACCCTTGACTTTAATGTAGAGGGAAGAGGCTTTGCGCAGGACATTAATACGGAGGTCATAGGACAGGTGTATACGGTTGATTTTAATAATTATCTATATAAGGATATCAATGTTTCCGGTATCCTAAAGGAACAATTGTTCGATGGCTCCCTTTTAAGCAATGACGAAAACCTGAAATTCAGTTTTAAGGGGTTGGCCGATTTTGCGGAGGAGAACAACAATTTTAATTTTATTGCCAACGTGGATTATGCCAACTTAAAGGCACTTAATTTTATTGAGGACAGCATTTCGATCTTCAAGGGAAATGTGAACATGGATGTTACCGGAAATACACTGGATAATCTTGTAGGCGATATTAAATTCACCAAAACCAACTTTCAGAACAACAACGATACCTATTATTTTGAGGACTTCAAAGTTTCCTCGAGTTTTGAGAACGACTCGATCCGAAAAGTGGATATCAATTCCCCGGACATCATAACCGGCTACATGAGGGGAAAGTTCAGAGTACGGGAGCTGGGGAAACTCGTACAAAACTCCATTGGCAGTATTTATACCAATTACCGACCTTTTAAGATTTCCGAAGGGCAGACCGTTGCCTTCAATTTTAAGATCTACAATAAGATCGTGGACGTATTTTTTCCCGAGGTAAAGTTTGACCCCAATACCTTTATACGAGGCAATATTATTGCCGATGAGGGCGACTTTAAGCTTAACTTTAAGTCCCCGAAAATCCAAGCTTATGGTAATGTGGCGGATAGCATAGACATAAAAATAGATAACAAAAACCCGCTCTTTAATACGTATATGTCCGTTGCGGACTTGTCAACACCTTATTATGACGTAAAAGATTTCAACCTCATCAATACCACGCTTAAGGACACCTTGTTTTTTAGGACGGAATTTCAGGGAGGCAGTAATCTGGACGATAGCTATAACCTTAACTTTTACCACACTTTTAACGAGGAGAACAAATCGGTGATAGGACTAAAAACTTCGGACATCAGTTTTAAGGGAAATAAATGGGTTTTGAACAAGGATGGCGATAGAAAGAACAAGGTAATCCTCAACAAATCCCTGGATAGCATCTGGATCCAGGAAATTGTAATGAACAATAACGAGGAGGAGCAAATACGGCTAAGGGGACAGTTGGCGGATTCTACCTACAAGGATCTACAGCTACAATTTAAAATTGTATCCCTCAACAAGATTACCCCGGCCATAGACAGCTTAAAGCTTCAGGGTGAGGTTAATGGAATTTTGAATGTTTTACAGAAGGACGATGTATACCTGCCATCTTCCAATCTTTCCATAGACGATTTTGCCATAAACGATATGCGTTTGGGGGACCTTGCCATTGGGATTGTAGGCAATCGGGACTTAACGGATTTTGTAGTGAATTCCCAGATAACGGACAATGGTGTGGAGAAGTTGGGTGTCGTGGGGAACATAAGGAATCAGGGTGAAGTGCCCACGGCCAATCTCCATGTGAACTTCAATAATTTGGATTTGGAACCCTTTAGCCCTCTGGGTGAGGACATCATTACCAATATAAGAGGGGATTTAAGCGGCAATGCCACTATCATAGGTCCGGTGAACAATCCCAGGTTTGGGGGTATTTTGACCATGGACAATGCTGGTTTGGCTATACCCTACCTTAACGTAGATTATAATTTTTCCCCGAATTCCCGGGTAAACCTGGAAAATCAAAGCTTTGTTTTTGACCAAATTGGTCTCACGGACGTGGCCAAGAATACCAGGGCCGTTTTGGATGGTACCATTACCCATAGTTATTTAAGGGATTGGTTCCTAGATCTTGACGTGGATACCAGGAACAACCGTTTTTTGATACTGGATACCCCTTTTGAGGAAGAGGTGCTCTATTACGGGACCGGGTTTATCAACGGAAAAGGCCGCATCTTTGGTCCTACCAAGGCACTGACCATTAAGGTGGAGGCAGAGACTTCCCGGGGCAGTTCCCTAAAAATTCCTTTAAGCGATGTGGCATCAGTGGGGGATTATTCCTTCATCAATTTCATTGAAAGAAACCATATAAAGACTATAGAGGAACAGCGCATATTGGATGATTTTGAAGGAATTGAAATGGAATTTGACCTTGCGGTGACCCCGGACGCGGAGGTAGAGATAGTCACAGACCGCAAAACAGGGAGTTCATTAAAGGGTACCGGGGAAGGTATTTTGTTGATACGGATCAACACACGGGGCAAGTTTGAGATGTTCGGGGATTTTGTCGTAGTTACCGGGGAGTACAACTATAGGTTCGGTAACATCATTAACAAGACCTTTACGGTACGTCCGGGAGGGAGTATCATTTGGGATCGGGAACCTCTAAAGGCCCAATTGAATCTAGATGCCGTTTATTCCCTCACAGCGAATCCCGCACCTTTGCTGGACAATGCATCCTATACCCGCCGCATCCCAACCAATGTAGTGACCAGGTTAACGGGGGAATTGGAAAATCCGGATATAGAATTTAACGTGGAATTTCCCGGAACCAATACCGTAGTGCAATCGGAACTGGAATACAGGTTGCAAGACCCCACAGTGGAGGAAAGGAACGCGTTGTTCCTATTGGCCCAAGGTTCCTTTGTAAACGACCAGACGGGAATAAACCAGCAGGCGGTAACGGGAAATCTGTTGCAGTCCGCCTCGGGACTGTTGAACCAGGTATTGGGAAGTGACAATGACAAGTTTAACCTTGGACTTTCCTATGAACAGGGTGTACTGGACAGGGAGGCCGATATACAGACCGAGAATCGGATAGGGGTTACCGTATCTACACAGATCAGCGATAGGATTTTGTTCAATGGCAGGGTAGGGGTGCCCGTTGGCGGATCAAGTGAGACCATTGTAGCCGGAGATGTGGAAATACAGCTATTGCTGAACGAGGAAGGTAATCTAAGTGCCAAATTCTTTAATCGAGAGAACGAAATACAGGAATTTTTTGCCCAACGACAAGGATATACCCAAGGAGCCGGTCTTTTCTACGAGGTAGACTTCAATAGTTTTAGGGAACTGTTTAGAAAGGTAATCGGAAGAAAAGGTGAAGATCCCCCGGCAAAAGAGGAAATAATCATTCCAGAAACTCGGGAACTACCCAGTTCCGTAATGGGTAGGGACAGCTTACTGCGCTTTTATCCCAAGGTAGGTGGTTTCCGTTGAATTTTCCATAAAACTACTCAAAATGTTGCATTTTAGACAGGGGGGAGCACTTATAGTTTAAAATAGCCTTAAGCCCCATTAAATGGTAAATAAAAGGACTTCCTGCATTCCGAAATTGAAATAAGTTTGCTAATTTTGCTAGCTTAAAATTTTGGATGGCTTCCCAAATAAAAAAGATAGGTGTCTTTACTTCAGGAGGGGATTCCCCGGGTATGAATGCGGCCATACGTTCGGTAGTCCGTACCTGCGCTTTTATGAATGTGGATTGTGTAGGGATCTACAGGGGCTACGAGGGTATGATAGAGGGGGATTTTAAACCCATGAATGCGCGTAGCGTAAACAATATCATCAACAAGGGGGGCACCATACTCAAATCCGCTAGATGCCAACCGTTCCGTACCAAGGAAGGGCGTCAAAAAGCATATGACCAGCTCAGGTCTGAAGGTATCGATGCCTTTGTGGTCATTGGGGGTGATGGCAGTTTTACGGGTGCCATGATATTTAACAGGGAATTCGGTTTTCCGGTCATAGGAATTCCCGGTACCATTGATAACGATATCTTTGGGACAACGTTTACCTTGGGTTTTGATACCGCCCTCAACACGGTGGTAGAAGCCATTGATAAGATCAGGGACACCGCAAGTTCCCATAACCGCCTTTTCTTTGTGGAGGTCATGGGCAGGGACGTAGGCCATATCGCCTTAAATGCAGGGGTAGGGGCCGGAGCTGAAGAAATTCTTATTCCAGAAGAAAATCTGGGGTTGGATCGGCTATTGGAATCCCTTAGACGCAGCAAGCAATCGGGGAAATCATCCAGTATTGTGATAGTGGCAGAGGGAGACAAGACGGGAAAAAACGTATTCGAACTTAAGGAGTATGTGGAGGAGCACCTACCCATTTACGACGTCCGCGTTTCGGTATTAGGCCATATGCAACGTGGGGGCGCACCTTCTTGCTATGATAGGGTGTTGGCCAGTAGGATGGGGGTAAAAGCGGTGGAATCCCTTATGGAGGGAAAAACCAATCTTATGGTGGGGATACAGGACAACCGACTTATTTTAACTCCCATAAACAAGGCTATTAAAGGACATACAAAAATAGACAAGGAGCTTATTCGAGTTTCGGAAATAATGACTACATAATTTTTAATCTAAAAATCAGAAAAAATGTCAAACTTGAAAATAGGAATTAATGGATTTGGTAGAATCGGTAGATTGGTACTTCGTTCTACTGTAAAGCGGGAAGATGTAGACGTAGTGGCCATAAACGACCTTTTGGATGTTGAACATCTGGCCTACCTGTTGAAATATGATTCGGTCCATGGCAGATTTGACGGTACCGTTGAAGTAAAGGACGGGCACCTGGTAGTCAATGGCAAAACTGTGCGTATTACGGCCGAGAGAGATCCAAAAAACTTGAAATGGGACGAGGTTGGTGCTGAAATAGTAGCAGAGTGTACAGGGATATTCACAACATTGGAAACGGCACAGTATCACATTGATGGTGGAGCTAAAAAGGTGGTTATCTCCGCACCCTCCAAGGATGCCCCAATGTTTGTAATGGGTGTAAACCACAAGGAGGTAAAAGCTTCGGACACCATTGTTTCCAATGCTTCTTGTACCACTAACTGCCTGGCGCCATTGGCGAAGGTACTTCATGATAACTTTGGGATAGAAGAAGCCTTGATGACCACGGTGCATGCCACCACGGCCACTCAAATGACGGTTGACGGCCCTTCCCGAAAGGACTATAGAGGTGGTAGAAGTGCCCTGTTGAACATTATTCCTGCTTCCACAGGTGCCGCTAAGGCCGTAACAAAGGTTATTCCGGACTTGCTGGGCAAACTTACCGGTATGGCTTTCAGGGTGCCCACTGCGGATGTTTCCGTGGTCGATCTTACCGCACGTTTGCAAAAGGATACCTCTTATGAAGAGATCAAAAAGGCGTTTAAGGCTGCCTCCGAGGGGGAGCTTAAGGGGATTTTGGGATATACGGAGGAATCGGTAGTTTCCCAGGATTTCATTGGCGATGCGCGTACCAGCATCTTTGATGCAGGTGCCGGGATAGAATTGAATTCTAAATTCTTTAAGGTAGTATCCTGGTATGATAATGAAGCGGGATATTCCAATAAACTGGTAGATTTGGCCCAATACGTACACGGGCTTTAAACGGTGCAAATAGCAAAAAGTGTTTCCTGAAAATATGCGACATTTTGCGTATTTTCAGGATTCTTTTTTTAAAGCTTAGGATATGGTGGTAATTGTGGATAGTGGGGCGACCAAGGCAGATTGGATAGCTCTGGATGATAAAGGTGGGCAAGTATTCTTTACCCAGACCTTGGGCCTTAGCCCCGAGGTACTTACCCGTGAGGTAATAGAGGATAGGTTGGCCAATAACTTTGAGCTTTCCAAGAATAGCGCAAAAGTGAAACAGCTTTTCTTTTATGGGGCGGGCTGTGGTACCGAGCGAATGCGCAAGTTTCTAAAAAAAATTTTCAAAAACTTCTTTCCCAATGCCAATACCGAAGTAAGGGAGGACACTTATGCCGCGATCTACTCCACCACCAAGGTAGGTCATCAAGGGATTGTGTGCATTTTGGGTACCGGATCCAATTGTAGTTATTATGATGGCCATCAAATGTTCCAAAAAGTGATTTCCCTAGGGTATATTCCTATGGACGATGGCAGTGGCAATTTTTTTGGAAGAAAGTTGATCCGGGACTATTACTACCATAAAATGCCTCAAGATTTGGGGATGAAGTTTGCCACGGAGTATAACTTGGATGCGGACGTGATTAAGGAAAACCTGTATAAACAACCCAATCCAAATACCTATTTGGCAACCTTTGCCCGTTTTTTGGTAGAGAACAAGGAGCATCCCTATTGCAAGGGTGTTATAGATAAGGGATTCCAGCAGTTTATCAATAATCACGTAATGCAGTTCGAATTGGCCACCAAGGTTCCCGTCCACTTTGTAGGTAGTATTGCCTATTACCTAAGGGAAGAACTTAAGGCGGTGGTAGAAAGAAACGATTTGGTTTTGGGCGTAATTAGGCAAAAGCCGATAGAAGGGCTTATGGAATTCCACAAACAACAGTCCGTTACCTGATTGCTATCATGCCAATTTCCACGTTTACAAACTTGGGGAGATTGGCCACTTCCACGGTTTCCCTTGCCGGGGCGGTTTCCGGATCAAAATAAGTGCCGTATGCCGTATTGATCTGGGAAAACTGGCGCATATCCTTAACAAAAATAGTGGCCTTCACCACATTTTGAAAGGTCATATCGGCCGCTTGCAGAATGGCCGCTAGGTTTTTCATACAGCGGTGGGTCTCCTCTTTAATAGTACCTTGGGTCAATTCTCCCGTTTCGGGATTTAAGGGGATCTGTCCGGAAATGTACAAGGTATTTCCGGCAAGGACGGCCTGATTGTAAGGACCTATAGGGGCCGGTGCTTTTGGGGTGTTTATTATTTTCTTCATGTTCTTTTTTTCTTATACCCGTTCAACAAAATTCTTTTGATATTGTTTATGCACACGAACCCATTGACTGTGAATCACCTTCGCAGGGGAGGTTGACTCCTATTCTCCCATTTTAGGTCTTTGAGAATGGAGCTTTTGATACCTATAAAAAAGTACCAACGTTCAAAACCTCCAAAAGGTGTCCAATTAAAACGTAGTACAAAACTTTTAAGGTCCCTTTCAAAACGCAACTGCGTGAGTGTAAACCCCTTGTTCTTAAAATCGTACCCGGAAGAACCCCCTACGCGCCAACGCGGGGAAAGCTCTATGTTGCCTGAAAACATTAGGGAATGACTGCTAAATTCATTTTGCCGGTTGGCATTGGAATAGGTGGCCTGGTAAGCCAACCGTAGATCCCAGGGTATTTTGGTGCCATAGATTGGATTTTCCACATCTCCGCCCTCATCTTCCTCTCTGCGTTCCAAGGACTGATCAAAACGATCCGCCCTACCAAAAAGGTCATCGGTCCTTCCTCCACTTTGGGCCACATAATCATAGGGGTCGTCTTCCTCCTCTTCCTCCTTTTCCTCATCCTTCTTTTTTCTGCCAAAGGAATCGCTATTTATGGAATATCCCATATTAACGCTTGCCCGTGTCAACCGGAGAAGACTACCCCCATTGTTGACGTTAAGTGTGTTTATACGTCTTCCATTGTTGTCTATGGCATAAGGATCTAGGCCCATGGCAAAGTTAATGGACATTTTATTGTCCAAAATGGTGGTACCCCCATTTACATTAAGGGGGCTCAACCGCAAGGAATCCGATTCAAAATTATATCCTGTTGAGAGGTTCAGATTGCTGAGCAAAGGTATTTTCTTAGGTTCCGTGGCCGTGGAATCCTTATCCCTTACCTTGGCCTCGAACACATTGGCTAGGGAAAACCCTATACTATTGGAACGACCCAAACTGGGGGCTCCGTTCAAGGTGCCTTGAAAACGGCTATACTGTACCACCTCTCCATCACCATCTATATATTGATCGTAAAACTGTTCAAAGGAGGGGGCATACCCATAACTTATAGAGGGCCGCATTACATGGCGTATGGCCTGTATTTTTTTATCCTCACCAAAATTAAAGGTTCCGTACACCGTGGTACCTATACTAGCACTAAAGTTATAGGTGTTATAGCGGTCAAAACCGCTTATGGTATCCCTAACTACGCTCTGGGTTTCCTCATCAAAACGTTGTTCAAAGGTTTCCAAGGTCCATACATCCTCATAATTTCCACCAACGGAAACACTGAAAAACTTGGCCACCTTAAAGTTGGTGCTTATAGGGAGGCGATGTCTGGCCCCCACGCGGGCATTGTCGAACATTCGTCCCGTTAGAAAATCATCATCATTGGTTATAAGGCTGTTCCGTGCATTAACATCATATTGAAAGTTAAAGTTCTGGATCAGCCCCTTCTTTATGCCATCCCTTTTAACAAAGGGAAAAATACGCTCCATACTGCCCTGGAAAGTAGGCAATGTCATTTGGATATTGTTCTCCGGGGCATTGGCACTGGTGTTCTGGCTATGCGTGGCCGTGAGGCTCAAATTCACTGAAGGATACTCCGGAAAGGTCTTGGAGTAGGATATGGACGAATTTAAACTGTTGTTCTGGGTATTGGGCAAGTTCTGCTGCAGCAAGGAGTTTTGAAAATAGGTGCTACTCCCCAGATTTACCGAAGCCGAGAAGCGAGAATTGGGATTGGCCTTGGTATCCTGTGAGTGGGATATCTGGATGTTGTAGATGGCCGTTCTGCTATAATCGTCAAATCCTCTCTGGCTGGTAATCAGATTTTCAAATCTGAAATTTACATTTCCACGGAAGCGGTACCGTTTGGCATAAACGGACTGCCCCCTAAAACCATAACTCCCGTTGGTATAGAAGTCCCCAGTAAGCGTAAGGTCCGCATAATCTCCAAGGGGAAAGTAGTATCCGCCGCCTTGTAGGAAGTAGCCCCGATCCGGGTCGTTTCCAAAAGTGGGCATAATGAGTCCGGCCGTTTGCCCTACGGTCAGCGGGAAATAGGCAAAGGGTAGGGCAATGGGTGTTGGCACATCGGCAATATAGAGATTGGAGTATCCGGCAATAACCTTTTTCTTGGGTACAAATTTGGCTTTCCTAACACGTATGTAATAGTCTGGGTCAATGGTATCCTGGGAGGTGGTAAGTTTTCCTTCGAAAAGAAAATAGACGGAATCGTTTTCCTTTTTCGTGACTTCTGCGTACACCTTCATGGCATCGCTTCCCAACTGGCCCAGACCGGCCTGCTGCTCTGTTCTTGAATTCCATATCAGGGCCTTTTGCGTATCAAAGTTAAAGCGAATGGAATCCGGTCTTACCTCATTGGTACCTTGCTTAAAAAAGGGCAGTTGGGTGTAGTTACCCAACGAATCCTTGATGCGCCCTGCATATACCTCGTTCTTAACATAATCCATGATAATGATTCCCGCCTTAAGTTCAGTATCCTGGTAATAGATTTCTGCCTCGTTGTACAGATATATTTTTTGATCTTTCTGGCTTAGTTTCACATAATCCTTGGCCTTGTACTTGATTTTATCCAGCAAAAGGGGTTCCTTTTTTTCCAGGGTGTCCGTTTGGATAGTGTCACGGACGATATCCTCGGGCAGGTCCTCGAAGGTGAGAATTGGCGCAACCAGGGTATCTTCTTCCGCCTTTATGGGAAGTGGAACAATCTTGTCCTCTTGGGAGTAGCCCCAAGTAAAACCAATCAAAAGTAGCAATAGGAATATCAGATATTGTCTTATAA
>JBCBSN010000134.1:0-12072 GCA_039819225.1 Bacteroidota bacterium
CAAACCTTTTTGAATCCTTGGAAAGTTGTTGGCAGCCAACTACAAGTAATCCAATACCTATGTAAATTAACCATTTGTGATAAAACATAGTGCATATAAAAATATACCTAAAAAAGAAAAACCCACGAAAATATCATGGGCCTTTCAACAACTAACTCAACTATCTTAGTAACCCGGTTTTTGATCGGCAGGAGTAAGTGCTGGGTTATTATCCATTTCACTCAAAGGAATCGGAAGAAACTCATGCCTAGGCTCATAATTTGGACTTGGCGGGCCGACCTTTCCTTCCCTGAACCAACGCTTGACATCCCTAGTACGTGCTTGTTCCGAACACAGCTCTATTCGACGTTCGTGTACAATGGCGTCGAACATTTGAGCTTGGGTACCCGTTGGATATTCTGCCGTTGGTAGTGGCGGTACACCGGCACGCTCCCGGACCTGATTTACGTAATCCGAGGCCAAAGCCGTAGGGCCGTTTTGCTCATTCTCTATTTCGGCCATCATCAACAATACATCGGCATAGCGTAACAGACGGAGATTGATACCTGAGAACATTTCGGGTACGGACATTTGGTAATCATAACCATATTTTTTCCAGTGTACGCCATTTTCAATGCCCTGGGCAATATCCTCTGGCGTAAAAACATCTTCATTGTTGGGGCCATGTAAATCTCCGTATTCGAGAAAGCAAAGGGCATATCTTGGGTCGCCCTCTTCAAACGCTGCTACCAATTCGTCAGAAGGTACTACATTATGCCATATAAAAGGGGTATATTCCTGGGTTCTGTACTGTACCGCTTTTTGCGGACCACCCCAAACATTGGCCAAAACACGCTCAAATGCCACTTCAAAAATCGATTCGATATTGTTCTCGTTTTCCTCCCTATGGTTGTCTTCGTAATTATCCACCAAAGCATAATCACCTGAATCTATCACTTTTTGAAGTTCGGTTCGGGCAGCAGCAAAATCACCAAAGTACATATAGGCACGCCCTAATAAAGTTTGCGCGCTTCCCTTAGTGGCCCTTCCCAAGTTTTCAGTGCCACGATATTCGGAAACCTGAGGTAAAAACTCCTCGGCCACGTTTAAATCTTCAATGATTTGATCGCGTATGACCTGCTCGGATTCGGCCAAGGGTACCCCACCGGTAAAATCCTCTACAGTGGTCAACGAGAAGGGTACATTACCCCAATAGGTAACGAGTTCAAAATAGGCCCAGGCTCTAAGAAACTTTGCCTCGGCTACCAATAGATCAACCTCTTCTTGCGGTAATTCTTCACTTACCTTCTCGGGCAAAGTATTGATGACCAGGTTGGAACGATGCACAATCCGATACAAACCTTGCCAAGCCGGTCTAATAAGCCCATTGGCCGCATCAATATTGTAGTTTAGTAATTGTGCCCGCTGCGATTCCAATTGTGGTCCCGCTGATTTTAGTTCATCGGAGAGGGTATCGACCAACCACCACCATTCACGGGCCACCGATGAGTTTTCTTGTAAACCGGCATAAATGGCAAAAACAGAGGCCCGGGCCTCCTCAACGGTTCCAAAGGAATTCGATATACTCGGCGCCGAGGGATTGCCGTCTGCCAAGAACTCGTCATCACAACTAAATGTGACCATCGTGGCGCACAACGCAATGGCCGCGCTCTTAAATGTTGCTAATTTTCTCATTTTTTTGTTTTTATTTTCATAACACAATTTTTAAAAAGCAATTTCCACACCTAAAATCAAGGTTGTTGGCACGGGAATAGCACTGTCATCCACTCCATTTGAAAAAAGGGCGTCGTTAGGACCGCTGACACGACCTTGTACTTCTGGATTATAACCGGTATACCCCGTAAAGGTCAATAGATTTTGGGCCTGTGCATACAACCTTAACTTAGAAAAAGGACTATCCCCTAATTCCGGGAAAGTATACCCTAAAGTTACAAATTGCAACCGTACAAAATCCCCATTTTCAACCCAGCGGTCAGAAAGAACGGCGTTTGCTTGTCTTGCCTCTCGAGCTCCCGTCTCTGGGTTAATCCCAAAAGTTCGAGGAATATTCGTATTCGTATTGGTCGGTGTCCAAGCATTGAGCACTTCGGTACCCATATTAAACAAGCGGGTCATCCCTTCGGTGTAGTAACGGTTAGAATGTAGATTTTCAAAACCAAAAGAACCTTGCCAGTTCATGGCCAGGTCAAAGTTTTTATAGGACATATTGGTGTTAAGGCCTACGGTGAAATCAGGCAAATAATGACCTATATTCGCTCGGTCTTCACCGGTAACCACACCGTCGCCGTTGATATCTTGATAGCGAATATCACCAGGACCTACATCTATCCCTTGCCTTGTGGCGTTGGGGTCTCCGGTAAGTTGTGCAGCCCTGGCGTTATCGGCATCAACCTCTGCCTGGGTTTGGTAGATACCATCGGTTCGTAGTCCAAAATAATGTCCAATAGGTTCGCCCACTGCCGCCCTGGTTTCAGGGGCGCCTGTATTTTGAAAATTTGGCCCAAAGATAGTAGTACTTTCATCGGCACCTAATGAAGTCACTTCATTCTCAATAATTGAGGCAACCGCGTCAACCGACCATTTAAATTCATGATCTTGCTCGGTGTAACCCACAGAAAAATCCCATCCCCTGTTTTCGACCGACCCAACATTTGCCAAAGGATTATTGTCTACACCCGCAGAATTTGGTAACGGCACTCGAATAATCAAATCATTGGCCGTGTTCTGAAAGTACTCCCCACTAAAAAAGAGCTTTCCCCCAAAAAATTCGGCATCAAGGCCTACATTGATTTTTTCCACTTCTTCCCATTGCAGTCCTCTGTTAAAAAGCTCGTTTTGGGTCAGCCCGGTAACCACGGTACCATTGCCTAAATTGTAGTCAAGGTTGGCCACAACGGTGGGATCCCAAGTGTAAGCACCCGTAGCCGTGTTTCCATTAATACCCCAACTGCCCCTAAATTTCAGATTGGAAACCGTGCCCCTGAGCCCTTCAAAAAACCCTTCTTCGGAGATTGTCCATCCAGCGGATAAAGAGGGAAATATACCGACATTATCCTCAGGTGAAAAAACTGACGATTGATCCCTACGAATGGAGCCTCCAAGTATATATTTACCTTTATAATCATAATTGAATCTTCCAAACCACGAAATGATACCCCTCTCTTCGAGCACTACCTCGGCACGCTGGTTCTCCACTGGTGAGTTGGCCGGGTTGCGTATATTTTCATTGGTTAAAGTGGTCGCTTCGGCTTCCACTTCTTCCCTATTAAAGGTTTGTATCTCATACCCCGCCAACAAATCGATGTTATGGTCACCGATATCTTTATTATAGTTCAAAGTGGCGGTGGCAATTGGGGAAACAAAGGTTATTTGCCTTCTTAAGAATTCAGGATTTGGATTTTGATTGAACCCTACCTCACCTGCATTATAAGTCGGCACATAGCGTTGTTGCTGGATAAAAGAACTTTCGGCCGACACTTGCAATTTGGCATTCAAACCGTCGAAAAGTTCGTATTGCCCAAAGGCGGTAACCAGCACCTTGTTCGATATTTCTTCGTCATCGATCAAAACTTCGCGCAATACGGGTTGAAAAGGGTCGGCACCATCAGCATTATCGGAGGCTCGAAACCCACCCGGTCTGCTCGGATCCCTAACCGGTATGTAGGGCATCATCTGCAACGCCCGACGAACCGAGATCCCTTGAGCTTCGGGTTGGTTTTGACTATTGCGAGACAAAATTATGGTTGAACCTAATTTAAATTTACCCAAGTTTGCCTGGATGTTCGCATTTAAGTTAATTCGTTTGAAATAAGTATTCACAATGGTACCGTCTTGCTCAAAATACCCCCCTCCAAGATTGTAGGTCACCTTATCAGTACCCCCTGAAAAGCCTAAGGTATACTCTTGAATGGCCCCCACGGGCATGACAGCATCTTGCCAATCGGTTTCAACGCCACGAAACTCCTCGCTTGGAGAACCTACGCGAAAATCCTGAGCTGCGAAATCATAGTCATCAAACCTAGCCGGTTCAACAATAAAATCGTCCAATGTAAAATTGATGTATTGATCGGTATTTAAAAGATCGTAGCGTCTTCTTTCGGGAACTTTCTGAACGCCATAATACGATTTAAACGTCAATTTACCAGGGCCTCTTCTTCCTTTTTTGGTGGTAACAAGTATCACCCCATTAGCACCTCGTGAACCATAGATAGCCGTACTTGCCGCATCCTTTAGTACTGTGATATCTTCAATGGCATCAGGTGCCACATCGTTCAAACCACCTTGACCAACAGGTATACCATCGATTACGAAAAGCGGATCACTGTTTAAAACTGAACCCAAACCCCGTATACGAACTGTCGGGTTGGCACCCGGCGTACCGCTTTGCGCTACATTTACGCCACTCACCCTACCTTGCAATGCCTGCTCAGCGCGAACCACGGGTAGTTCCGCAATTTCTTCACCCCCTAAATTTGATACTGCAGTGGTGACCTTGCGTCTACTTTGTGTACCATAAGCCACGACAACGACTTCATCCAATTGAGAAGTGCCGGGCTGTAGGGTCACGTTGATAGTCGCTTGACCGTTTACCGGAATTTCCTGGGATTCATAACCTATGTACGATATTAAAAGAGTAGCATCATTGGACACCTTTAAGGTATAATTCCCATCAAAATCGGTTTGGGTACCATTGGTGGTTCCCATTTCCACAATGCTGGCCCCTGGCAAGGGCACTCCGCTTTCATCGATAACCGTTCCAGTTACCACTAAATCCTGGAAATCTTCCATTACACCATTACCACTAACAGGTGTGGCCCACCCATAGGCGGGTACTGCGCCAAGACAGAACAATAAGACCATTACAAGGCCACAATTTAAAAGGTAGTACCCTTTTTGGCCAAAGGGTGAGCAACCAAAGCTTAGTTTGACATTCTTCATATGTGTTCGTTTAGTTTGTTTGCTAAAAAACCCACTCATCCAAAAACATAAGATTTGTGAATTTTTTCAATTTACTTTTGGTTTGCCTTTCTTGTCTTAAAAGGTTAAACGTTTAAGCAAATGAATATTAAGTTGACCAAATATATATTTAAACGTTTAAATAAAAAAATCAAATTGTGAATTTCTTTGCATTTTAGCCCAATTACTAACAATACCTGAAATATTAACAGTTGTCTTCATTGATTATTCATAATTGGTCCTAGAGGCAATTATGGGAAAAACCAAATCCTTTTTTAATCTTAAAGAACAACCCCAGCCCATAATTCATGTTAGGTTTTAAATTTAATACACTAGCATATATATTTAGGTTAATCCGTTGTGCATTTTGACTGAAAGATGAAGAGTTGTGCAAACTGCTGAATGGAAGAAAATTGTAATAGAACTCTTTTACGTGCGATTTTCACATTTTGCACCCTAATTTTGTCCCTTTATCCCAGCGTCCGCCGAAGGCGGATACAACTCAAAAGAACTTCTTTAGGGCACAATGGCAGTGGGACCTGTTCAGCACCTGCAACGTAAAACTGGAAACACCAATGCGGACCAACCAGAAGGGATACCGCCGACAGCCTTTTACCCCGGGAAAATACAGGAAGCGTATCGAGGGGCTGTTCCCGCAGTTGTGCGACCTGTTCATGATAAGAAGGAACTACACCAAGTCTTTCCAGGGATTCAAGACCGGGATATTGTCAAAGGTGACGGCCCTGACGATGGTGCAGTTTGTCAACAGGTTCATCTTTGACAGAAACATCAACAATATTAAAATCAGCATTGTTTAATATGCACAACGGGTAAATTGATAATATTTATTTAACATAAAATTCTTAAAAGTTCCTATAAATTTAACATCGCCAAAAATGAGAAGATGAAAAAAAATGAGAAGATGAAAAAATACGTTGCCCTACCGGGTTTATTCCTAGCTTTATTTTTGTTTTGGACCCAATCAACAAATCTACATGCCTGCACAGGGATAACCCTGAAAAGTGTGAATGGCTCATTCATTCAGGCAAGGACAATGGAATGGGGTGCTTTCGACATGCAACCGGAAATATTGGTCTTTCCGCGTAATTACCAGTTTGAAAGTGAACTGCCCGCAGAGGCTACAGGAATGAAGTGGCGAAGCAAATACGGCTTCGTGGGAATCAATGCATTGGGCAAACCCGAAGTGGCAGACGGTCTAAATGAAAAGGGCCTCGCCGTATCCGTACTCTATTTGCCAGGATATGCTTCCTACCAACCTTTTGATGCCGCCAAGGCCAAGTCCTCAATCGGCCCGACCCAAGTAGCGGCGTTGCTACTGGCAAATTGTGAATCTACCCAAGAAGTTCGTACGTTGCTAGCAGAAGTTAGAGTGGTGCCAGTGCCCGAGGAAGCCATAGGTGGTATTCCTCCACCGCTTCATTATATGGTAGCCGACAAAGACGGAAACAGTATCGTAGTGGAATACACGGATCAGCAATTACATATCTATGACAATCCTGTGGGTGTTTTGACGAATAGCCCTAGCTTCCCATGGCACCTGACCAACTTAAATAACTATGTTACACTGGGCATCAACGCAGCCTCTCCGGTAGAAGTTGGGGATTTAACAATAAAGCCGCTAGGCGCCGGAAGCGGTATGTTGGGCCTGCCAGGCGACTACACCCCGCCCTCTCGGTTCGTAAGGGCCACTGCCATGCGAAATACCGTTCCGCATCTTGAAAGCGGGGAAAGAGCGGTAGCCGAGGCTTTTCGAATTTTGAACAGCTTTGACATTCCCATTGGGACCATGGGAGCGGAGCACGATCCAGCTATTCTAGGAGACACCCAATATACGACAGCTGCGGACACAAAATCGCTGCGCTACTACTATCGTACCATGCACAACCATAGGATCCGTGTTGTGGATTTGACCACCATCGATTTCAACGGGAAAGACTTAATGAGACGATCACTAGATACCAAAAAAGCCCAAGATTACGAAACTGTGGCTATCAAGTGAGGCAAAGTAGTTTTCAAGAATTTGTAGTGCTGTTCTTGTTTTAATCAAAAAACAAAATCGGCGGTAGACTACCGTATGGGAAATCCACAGGGTGTACGACCAATTTCACTGCCTTGTTTATTTTGTCCTCCCTTAATCCCTCCAAAGGAGGGAAACTCCTCCCCGCCAGAGGCGGGAGGTTGGGTTCGGACTTTGAACGAAAAGCCGTGCCCAATTCCTCAGTATATCCAAAAAAGTGAAATTTGTCGTACACCCAAATCCACAAAGATTCTTAAGAAACAAAAAGGCACAGTATGGTATTACTGTGCCTTTCCCAATAACAAATCTAAAATCCACTATTGTTATCCTGGATTGCCATCAGGGCCGCCGGCCGCCCTACATTTTTAACCGTAAATCTGGAATAGTTCTCGATCAATTGAGCGTTTACGTTATAAGGTAAAATTCAATCCCAGCCAAAAAGATCTTCCATATTCAGTCACCTCCTGAGCTAATCCTTGATTGGGCCCAGCTAAAAAAATCCTATTCTCATTAGTTAGATTGCGGACTTCGGCAAAAATAGCAAGCTTATTGGATAGTCTGTAATTACAGTTAAAATCCCATTGATTGTACACATCCAGGTATACGTTGTTAAACTCTTGACCAGTACGAACACTTGTCAAAGTTTCATCCACCCAGTTCCAAGCCAGTCTGGCATCGAACTTTTGTCTTTGGTAGAAGAACTGGGCATTTATTGTATTTCGAGGAAGGCGAGGAATTGATGCCAAGAGTTGCCCATTGTTCAATATTCGCTCTCCTACAATAAAAGTATAATTTGATGAAACACCAAAGTCGGATAAAAATCCAGGCAAAAACTCAAACTTACTTTTTATAAAATTGACTTCGACACCTGTAACGGTCAATCTGTCTATGTTTACCGGGGTAAAGACTTCATTTTCCCCTTCAACAATCAATTCGGTTTGAATATCGTCCTTAACATTTTTATGGAAAAAACCCAATGAAAATAAGCTACTTCCCCTGTCATAATAATATTCAAAAGAAGCATCAAAATTATCGGATAACCTAGGCTTCAAATTAGGATTTCCCCTAAATATTTGTTCGTTTGCACTATCCACAATTTCATTTGGCGCCAGTTGTCCGTAATCCGCCCGTCCAATCGCCCTGCTGTATGCCGTCCTTAGCTTTATATCTGCTGTTAGATCCATAGACATCGAAAATGAAGGTAAAATATTATTGAAATCATTTTCGTTTTGGCTTTGGGAACCATCAAATACGCCGTCTACACTTATGGGTCTGGAAGTAGTGGTCTGGGTGCTTTCATATCTTACCCCACCAAAAAGTTGAACTTTGTCGGTTTTATAGGACAACATACCGTAGAAGGCATTGATGGTTTCATCAATATCAAACTGTGATGAGGGGTTATCCAAAATTCCCCGTCCAAATAGGGAGCCCTGCGAGCCTTCGGGCAAGGCGAACAAGCCAGGGTTTTCCGAAATAAAATCATTGAAAGCAAAAGGGTCAAAAAGTGGATAGGGTTGTCCCATGGCCTGGCTTGGTTCATAAGTTGAATCCACTAAAAATTGGGAAAGAGGCAAGGGCTCTGGCCCAATATAATCAAGACCTAAAAAATCATCGTCAAAAAAATGATTCAGATTTCGATATTTATATCCTGTCTTAAACCCCCATCCTTGATCATCATTTTCCATATTATGGGAGTAATTGAGCTGTAAAGACGAATAGTCTTCATCGTCAATTCTAGTAAAGCCTCCAATATCATTTAATGGATAATTCCCGGGATTCAAATAAAAGGTCGGATTATCCAATTCATAGAATAAGCCTCGATTATCCACATTAAAGGTTCCTGATAAATCTGTGGTGGTCGTGGATCTATATGTAGCCCCCGGGCCGTCTTCTCCCCTAAGGCCATTGGCCAATCCGAACCTTACATCAATTTTGTTCTTGTCATTAAGCTTATAAAAGGATTCCACAATGAAATTACTTACCTCATGTTCTATCTCAAAGATGTTATGGGCAAAACGGTTTCTACCTTCAGTAAACCTGCCTCCATTTGGATTAAGGCTTGATTCATCAAAAATTAGATTATCTATACGGCTTTCGTACCGTATTTCATTATCCGTTTTCCGAAAAAAACTTCCCGTAACACTGGCATAAAAATCATTATTTGGTTTAAACTCGAATTTTGCAAATCCTCCGTATCTATTAATGATATTATCGTAGGCATTTACCCTAAGCCTATTTGGAAAGGGTCGGGAGGGGTCATCATCTATAAAAGAGTAATTGGCCCTTGGATATTTTAACTCATCCCTATCTTTTCTATTATAGCTTCCCGAAGCTACTATCCCAAACTGGTTGGAGCTACCGAACTTACCGGCATAGGTGAAATCTGAACGTATCGAAATTCCATTTCTTTCCGCATTGTCCCTACTTGTCCTTGGGACATCGTCAAAATCATAGTCGCCAATACTAACATTGCCTATGATAAGTTTTCCTTTGGAATCAAAAGCACTTCGTGTTTTTAGATTGAATACGCCTCCAATGGAGTTCCCGTCTAAATCTGCCGTAAGTGATTTATAAACCTCTATTCTTCCTATCGCGGATGAAGGGATGACCTCAAAATTGGCAACCCTCGTATTTCTGTCTGCACTTGGTATGGCCAGACCATCAATGGTTGCAAAAGTATAAATTGGAGGGAGTCCGCGGATTCCAACTTGGGTAGCCTCATCTTCGTCAAAAATAGTGTTCACTCCGGCAATTCTGCGGGCGGCATCCGCGGCGGCAAAATCGGGAAGTCTACCAATATTGTCCTGAGTTAAAAAATCCGCTATTTGTACTGTTGCCTTTTTTGCATTTATGGTCGCCGTATTTTGATACCTATACCCAATGACCAGAACCTCGTCCAGGCCGGCGGCGTCTGTTTGAAGTTGTACCGTGATGTTGGACCTACCTCTTAATGCGACTTCCTTTGTGAGATATCCTATGTAGGATATAACCAATACGGCATTGGGATCTTCGACTTCAATAGTAAAATTCCCATCAAAATCCGTTGTGGTACCATTGGTCGTTCCTTTTTCCATAATACTGGCCCCTGGTAACGGATTTCCGTTTTCATCCAGTACAACACCTGTGATGGTAATTTTCTGAATGTCAACTTCAATTATCCGGCTTTTGGTCTTCGGTTTTACATCCACCGAAATAATTTTATTGATCCGTTTAAAGGTAAGATTGGCATCCTTTGCCAAAACCTCCAATACCGACCGTAAAGACACATCTTTATACGATAGATCGTAGGTGTTCTTTAACCTTTGGAGTTTGCGGTCATACATAAACCGAAAGTCGGTTTTTGTTTCAATGTCCTTCAACACTTCTATTACGGAAGCATCGGTGACGGACAGATCTACCTTAAAGTTTTCCAATCCTTGCCCCCTTATATCGGCAGCTAGTACAGGATTTAGCAGGGCAAAAAGGATAAGCAGGGAAAACGTCTGGACGGTCAATTGTATAAATTGTTTAATCGTGAGTGAATTCATAATTTCACAACATGTTTAATGGTTATCATAATTCTAATTGTTAAACTGTATGGCAGTCTGTTGACGCTCGGCAAAGTGCTACAGGCTGCCTCTTTTACTAAATGGTTGATTCTTTTTACATCATAGGCCTCATTGTTTTTTAATGAACTCGTCTTGAGTTGTTTTGTTTAAGCGAAACATTCAGGTTTTGTGTCCAAATGAAGGCTTTTTTGAGCTACATAGCAGTGCTACGGAGCGAGAAAAAGACAAAATTTGGGCGCAAAAGATAATTTTACGGCAAATAATAACAACTCAAGAGGAGTTCAATACATGGTTTAATCGCCGCAGTTTCCGTTGATCAGTATTTTGTTATCCTCGACATACTCATAGTTCAGTTCTTTCTTTACATGTTTCATACTCTCCAGAAAGACGGCCAAGGGCTCGTTATCCGAGATGGCCGTGATATGGCAGCTTGCCAGTTCTTCCTTCCCAAAAACAAATTCCACCCCGTACCATCGCCGGAGTAGTTTGACGGCTTCCGCCAAGGTGACATCATCAAAACGGAGGATGCCATCCTTCCAGTTCAGATACCGATCAATGGCCACTTGGGAAACATCGAGGGTACCCTTTGTTTTATTGAACAAGGCTTGAGCGTTGGGCATGACCAGTACCTCCTTATCCGTGGCACCATCCCGATTTGAAATGACCTGAACTTTACCGGTGGCCACCGTTACACTGACCTCCTCATTTTCCGGGTAGGCGTTCACATTAAAGGAAGTTCCCAGTACCTTGGTGGTTACATTCCCGGTACGTATAACAAATGGTTTGTTCGGATTGTGGGTTACTTCAAAAAACCCTTCCCCGGATAGGGTGACTTCCCTATTTTCGAATTCATGAAAGGTTTCCGGAAAAGTTAGCGTACTTCCAGAATTTAAGCGAACCGTTGTGCCGTCAGGTAAGGTCAGCTTGTTTTTCTGCCCCCATTCGGTGGTAACGACCGTCCGATCGACGGGCTCACCGGTTCCCGTTTCAAAAAACAGGTATCTGCCCCCAATGGACAACCCGATCAGAATGGCCAGGGAAGCCGCCAGACGATAAATTCTTCCGGTTGATTTTTTCCTTCGCGAGCTTATCCTTGAAGAAAGATTTTGGTGGATACCACTCCTGTGTCTTTCATTTAAGAAAACATTCGCACTGTTTTTGTGCAATAGGTTTTCATCAAATTGCTCCAACAGGCGTTCTTCCTCCCTAGAGATCGTCCCATTTAAATATTTATTTACAAGCTCCTTTAGTTCTTGTTCGGTCATATGTGTGATACTTATTCATGAAACCATACCCGATTTGGGCAGCGACTCCCGTGGGACACATGATTGTTAACGTTTATTTAAAATTGGAGCGGTTTGGGCAACCTTATCGTAACAAAAACAAGAAGGAGGGGATGAATGGCTAAAAGAAGGTAAAAAACAGAAGTGTGCTAAGGCCTTTTTGCAGCTTTTGCAGCGCTATGGAAATTTGGTTCTCCACCGTATGCTTGGAAATTTTGAGTTTATGGGCAATCTCTTCGTTGTTCAA
>JBCBSN010000135.1:0-8992 GCA_039819225.1 Bacteroidota bacterium
CATAAATACGAGGATTCTGGTTTGACTATTTATCCTGGACATGGAAGCAGTGCGGATATAGCCCTTTTTGATACCGTTTTACGGTACATTGAGGATTTTGAAAAAACCATGGAAAACTCGACCAAAACGGAGGAAGCTATGGATAAAATGAAAGAATTATACCCCACTTGGGAACAGTCCGGTTTCCTGCTAATGCACAGCGTTCAATATCATATGGGCTTAAAAGAAGAAGAATGATTATGTTCATAATCGTCTTTTTAGTGGTTGTAGCTATCTTATTGATAACCCCTAAAAAGCGGGAAATACAAGGTGGTAATTTGTTGTACCATACAGTAATCGAATCAAACAAAACCCTTATTATCACTGAAGAAGTCAACTTTAAGAGTTCCGTTGATTGTATAAAAAACTACAATAATCTGGTTTTTCGGTTCTCAAAATGTGCTGCAGGATATGAGTGGAACAGTTGGACACATAATACGTTTAGCACTTCAAAAAACAGTGTGGAACTATTTAGGTACGGGAATCACATAAAGTTAAGGAAGACTATCTTAAAATAACCGTGTGCTACCGGTATATCGGTAATCATGGTTTGGATAACACCTTGAGTCGTATTTCCATTATTTGGAGTATCTTGTAAAAGATGGCGAAGTATGCATAAAGCTGCTATGGCCCTAGCACTTGACCGCCATCCATAATTTGTGCATTCCAATGACCCGGGACATTATCGACATCAATGATTTTACTATTTTGGTGGAGACGGCATTTTCCAAAGAAGTAATTAAAGACTCCTGCCGGTTTGATGAACCGGTTATCGCCGTGGCCTTCTATGGCTCCGGAAATGTTGACCTGGAAATGAATTACCCCACCGGAATCCGCCAGTTCAACTATACCAAAGGATTGGCCCTCTCTTTTTATGCGGATGAGCAGGTTGATTGTGTCCATACGGTTTCAAAGAACAATCCACTGGAATGTATCCTTATTGCTACGGCAACCAGAAATTTACGGAAACTCCCCAATCAAGAAGGTGAACTGTTCTCCGAGCTGCTTGAAAATCTGGTAAGACCAAAAGACCATTATGTTGAGGGGCCTAGTTTTTATATGACCCCCGAAATGCATCAAATCGTGGATGGGCTTTTTCATATTGAATACGAGGGCAAGACCAAAATGATGTTTTTTAGAAGTCAGGTTACCACCCTCTTATCGCATTTCTTTGGCCAATTGGCATTGAATCACGCCCAAGACATGCAATCTGTGGATAAAGAGCGTCTGGAAATGGCAAAGGACATCCTCTCCAATAATTTGGATAATCCACCTTCATTGACCGAGCTTTCCAAGGAACTGGGATTAAACACCACTAAGCTTAAAAAAGAGTTTAAGGAAGTTTTTGGACTACCCGTGTTCAAATATCTTCAAAACGAAAGATTGACCGCGGCCCATAGCTTGATCAGCAAAAAGAAAGCAACTGTACAAGAGGCCGCATGGCATGTTGGCTATGATAGTCTGGGTTCTTTTTCCAATGCCTTTACCAAAAAATTTGGCTATAGACCCAGCCAAATCAAGTAACTCGTCCTTTCAAACAAATTATACTTCTTTTGAAATAATTGATCCGGGGATGGCTGATCTAGTTTTGTCTTGTAATCAAAAAATTATAAGACATGAAAACAATCAGTGCAGTTCTAATCGGTATGGGGATTTGGGTTTTGGCCGTAGGTTGCTATACCTTGTCATATCAATTCCAAATTTTGGAAGATTTGGATCTACAAGCCCATTTTGTTCTGTCCACCGTGGTTATTCCATTAGTTTGGCTAGGATCCTATTTATACTATAAAAAGGGAGGCAAAATTCATGGTCTTTTTTTAGGGCTGATATTCTTTATTGTTGCGGCCATTTTGGATGCCGTAATTACGGTTCCTCTCTTTGTTATTTCCAATGGTGGAGATTATTACACCTTCTTTACGGATTTAGGATTTTGGATCATTGCCCTTGAACTGGTGGCAGTATCTGTATTGTACTACCATATCATGGTTTATCCTAGGACAAGGATCCTTAAAGCACAGTAAAAATGGAATTTAATCTAGAGACAGCACTAATACTCATCACTATTATTCTGACGGGACTTACCGCGGGTCTGTGTTTTACCTGGACAAATGCCGTAACCCCTGGAATAGGACAATTGGAAGATTTGGACTTCCTACGGGCATTTCAGCAGATGAACCGGACAATTATTAACCCTACGTTCATTGTGGTATTCTTTGGGCCGTTCATTGGTAATATGGCCATCATATATCTCCGATATACAAATCCCGACAAGTCGTTTTGGGTCTTAATAGCGGCAGCGGCATTGTTTATCTTGGGAGTGGTCTTTGTAACCGTATTTAGAAATATCCCATTAAATGAAATGCTGGATAAAACAGATTTGGCGGCTGCCACAGTAGAAGACCTTAAAGCACTTCGGCAAAAATTTGAAGGCCCGTGGAAGCAATGGCATTTGGTTAGAACAATCAGTTCCACTGCCTCTTTTGCCTTATTGCTCATAGGACTTTTAGTAACAATCAATCATCATAACCTTAGTTAAACCTTTAAAATATAAATCATGAAACGCAACATTTTAGTCATTGGAGGAACAGGAAAAACCGGAAAGCGCATAGTACATTTACTAAACAATCTAGGGCACCAAGTTAGGGTTGGGTCCAGAAAAGGAAATCCATCATTCGATTGGCATAATCAGGAAGGGTGGTCGGCGGCTGTTGAAGGGATGGATGCAATATACATCACCTACCAACCGGACTTGGCGGTCCCTGGCGCCTTGGGAGCTATTGAACAACTTGTAAAAGTGGCCAAAAGCGGTAATGTACAAAAATTGGTGTTACTTTCGGGGAAAGGTGAGCGAGAAGCACAATTATGTGAACAAGTTGTGATCCATTCCGGTCTGGAGTACACCATTGTTAGAGCAAATTGGTTCAATCAGAATTTCAGTGAGAACTTTTTGGTCCAAGGAGTATTGGAAGGTCATGTGGCCTTACCATTTGCGCAGATGAAAATTCCATTTGTCGACGCTAACGATATTGCCGAAGTGGCCGTTAAAGCGTTAACGGAAGACGGACATAATGGTGAGATATATGAACTTACCGGTCCTGAAGGAATCACCTTTGAGGAGGCCACGCAGGTTATTTCCAATGTTACCAGAAGAACGATTCAATTTACCGGGTTAAGCGTAGATGCCTATGTGGCCGCTCTAAAAGAACAGCACTTACCTAAAGATTTTATTTGGCTTATCTCCTATTTGTTCACTGAGGTTCTTGGGAATCCCAGCAACTCTGAAATTACAAATGATATTGAGAAAGTACTGGGCAGAAAACCTATTCGTTTTAAAGAATATGCAGAGAAAACGGCCGCTATGGGGGTTTGGAACGTTGCCGCTGATCGATTTGTATAACGTATGTTGACCGAGGGTACCGTAAAAGCGGCTATCCTCGGTTATTTGTTCCCTAAAGAAACGGGTAGGGGCCAACAATGGGTCCTTGTACAAGTTCCATTTTTTCCGTGCTAGATGTCTTTGGTGATTTCTCAGATGGTCTTCCTTGTACCGCTTTGGTGGATTCGATTCTATTGTATTGAAATCATGTAGATTAAAATGAATTGAAAAGGCAAGACACGAAAAAGGATGCTCCATTCCTCTCAAAAATCCGTTATTTTGTTGTGCAAATACATCGCCCTTATGAAAAAAACACAATGGAAGACCGTTAAGGAATATGAGGACATCACCTATAAAAAATCGGACGGGGTGGCCCGTATCGCCTTTAATCGCCCTAACGTACGCAATGCGTTTCGACCCAAGACCACAAGCGAACTATACGATGCCTTTTACGACGCCCAGGAGGATACTTCCATTGGGGTAGTGCTACTTTCTGCCGAAGGGCCTTCCACCAAAGATGGTGTATATGCATTTTGTAGCGGTGGGGATCAAAAGGCCAGGGGACATCAAGGCTATGTGGGGGAAGACGGCTACCATCGCTTAAATATTTTGGAAGTGCAACGCCTTATCCGTTTTATGCCCAAGGTAGTTATTGCCGTGGTTCCGGGATGGGCAGTTGGTGGTGGGCATAGCCTTCATGTGGTTTGCGACTTGACGTTGGCCAGTAAGGAGCATGCCCTTTTTAAACAAACGGATGCCGATGTCACTAGCTTCGACGGAGGTTATGGCTCGGCTTATTTGGCCAAAATGGTAGGCCAGAAAAAGGCCCGTGAAATCTTTTTTTTGGGAAGGAACTATACGGCCCAGGACGCTTATGAAATGGGCATGGTAAACGCCGTGGTGCCCCATGCGGAGTTGGAGGATACGGCCTACGCCTGGGCACAGGAGATTCTGGAGAAATCGCCTACGAGTATAAAAATGCTAAAATTTGCCATGAACCTCACGGACGATGGCATGGTGGGGCAACAAGTCTTTGCAGGCGAGGCAACACGATTGGCCTATATGACCGAGGAGGCCAAGGAAGGTAGAAATGCCTTCTTGGAGAAGCGAAAGCCCAATTTCGGAAAGAACAAATGGATACCTTAAAGTTCAAGTTCAAGAATCAAGTTCAAACTCAAATACCATTACAAGAAGTTTATGAGGCTAGAGGTTTATGAGTTTATAAGTGTTGGAGTTTAATATTCAGAGTTTGGGATTTCCAAAAGCTTTATATTTCTTGAACTTGAAACCTGGAACAATAGAAACCTGAAACGAATCCCTGTCTACCAATACTGCCCACTGCCATTTGGTTTTGGTGCGGTTTTCGTAATCTTACCAGGGACCAACTAAAAAGGGCCCTGTCTTGCGATCAAGGCCCTTTTACGAGAACACTATATGAAAATGAAAAAATTTACTTTGTTTTTAATTACACTATAAACTTACGCCGGCAAACCACATTTTAAAAACTATTGTTGTGAGATATAGTAGTTTTGTGGTGAATGCCACGAATTTTGATATGTACCGGGAAATACGTGCGATCAGGGAGCTTCGGAGAAGGCCGACAGGACATCTTTTAGAAAGACGTTGAAATCAAAATCTGGTGGTTCCGCCAGGCCTGTCCTTACGATGACCAGGTCTTTGGAGGGGATGATAAATACCCGTTGACCCTGATATCCATTGGCAGAATACATATCCCTTGGCACTTCTGGATATTTCCCTTCTGCATTCAGCCAAAAATGGGCACCATAGGTGCCGTTGGATAGTTTCGTAGGTCGGGAAATATAGTCTACCCATTGTTCACTGAACAAACGGGTTCCATTCCAATTGCCCCGGTTCAGGTATAATAATCCAAATTTAGCCCAGTCCCGGGTATTGGCCCATGCATATGACGAGCCCACAAAATTCCCCGTCATATCGGTCTCCATAAGCATGGAGTGCATTCCAATTTTATCGATTAAGGCCACATAGGGAAAATTTATATACTCCTGATGCGTATTAAAATGATTTCGCAAAATCCCTGACAACAAATTGGAAGTCCCTGATGAATAGTTCCAAATTTCCGTAGGAGGCGCTAGCGCTTCCTTATTCATTTGTCCTTGTGTCATATCCGTATCTAAAAAAAGCATTCGGGTAACGTCCGAAATGGTGCCATAATCTTCCTCCCAAGCAAGCCCGCTTTGCATCCGCAATAAATGGTTTAGGGTTATATCACCTCTTTCATCGTTCTGCCACGCTTCTATGGGCGCGGGCGTATCCAGATCCAGTTGTCCCTGGTATTCCAATATACCATACAAGGTGGCGAGCACACTTTTGGTCATGGACCAACCAAGAATAGGGGTATCCTTGGTAAATCCATCAATATAACGTTCCGCTACGATATGATTTTTATAGGCTACTAAGACCGTGCGTGTTCGTTGCAGTTCTGGTTGTGCAAAGGCATTGTCCAAGGCTTTTTCCAATAGCGGATAGTCCACTTCGGGAAAAAGGGTATCCTTGGCACTTCCATTTCCGTATGGGAAGTGCAGGTTATTTTTTTTGGCCGTACGTTTGGGTTTGGGAAGGGAAAGTTCTCCCTCAAAATCGGAGTCCACCAAAACGCAACCTGTCCCATCTGTGCAAATGGCCTTTCGTTCCATTAGCCCAAAAACGGACGCCATGGCTTGGTCGTCCTCCATAGAGACTTCGGCCAACTTGATCAGGGGAACGTTGTTGTCGTTTTGGGTGACGGATGTGGCACTTCGTCCCGTAAGATAGACCGTGGATGCCATGTTTTTGGAAGCATAGCCCGAAATGATATTCAGTTTTGGGTAATTTAACCAAACCGTTATCAAAAGAATACCGAGCAACAGCCAGAGAATACGTTTAAACCATTTCATAAGTCCTCTCATTATGGGCTCCTAATTTAGGAATAAGTTCTGGGTAATTTCATAATTTGGTATCATCGAAAATAAATTATAATGAAGGTATTGGTCTGTTTGAATATTCCCGAATCGGGCCCTGAACTTCTAAGGCAAGCGGGATTGGAGGTGGATCAGTGGCGGGAAGACCTGCCCATGTCCTCCGAAACCCTAAATGCCAGGGCAAAACACTACGAAGCCCTCCTTTGTACAAGCAATTATACTATTGATACGGAATTTTTGAAACAAAACCGTCATTTGAAAATTATTTCACAATATGCCGCGGGCTATGACAATATTGATGTAACGGCAGCGGTTCGGTACGGGATTCCCATTGCCAATGCCCCCAATTCCATGACCGATGCCACCGCGGATATCGCTTTTGGGCTTTTGTTGGCCGTATCCCGTAAGATGTTCTATATGCACAGGACTATTTCCAAGGGGGAATGGCGACATTTTAGGCCCCAGGCCCATTTAGGGATGGAGTTGAAAGGCAAGACCTTGGGAGTTTTTGGTATGGGGAAAATCGGTTTTGAATTTGCCAAACGCTGTCGAGGGGCCTATGATATGCCGGTTTTGTACTGCAATCGTACCCAAAACAATTTGGCCGAAACCCAATTGAATGCCAAAAAAGTGGGGTTCAAAGAATTATTGCGGCATAGCGATGTGGTTTCCGTTCATAGCGCGCTTACCTCGGAAACCCATAAAAGATTTGATTCCCGTGCTTTCGGATTAATGAAGAAAGAGGCTATTTTTATAAATACCGCCCGTGGAGGAATCCATAATGAAATAGATTTGATCGACTCCCTAAGGAATGGGGAAATCTGGGGTGCCGGTCTGGATGTCACCGATCCGGAACCTATGCATCCGGATAACCCGCTTTTAAATATGGAGAATGTGGCCGTTACGCCCCATATTGGATCGGCCACGGTCACCGCCAGAGATCGGATGTCCCTCTACGCAGCACAAAACATTCTGGCCTGTTATAGAGGGGAACCTATCCCATATCTTGTTAACCAGCTTTAATCTTATTACCTTAAAACTATGTCGAACATTGGATTGATTATCGAGGAGCGAAGTCGGGATATCGGCGACTTTTTGGTCGGTAGGTTAATACCATTTCGCAAGAAGCGAATGATTGGCCCTTTCATATTTATAGACCATATGGGCCCCACCCAATTAGGGCCCGATAAGTATATGGACGTAGATCAGCATCCGCATATTGGACTTTCTACCCTTACGTATATGTTGGAGGGGGAAATAGAACATGAAGATAGTTTGGGAACTCGGCAAAGGATCCGTCCGGGATCTGTAAATTGGATGGTGGCCGGTAAAGGGGTTTCCCATACCGAACGCACTCCTAAGGATATGAGAAATGGTACTGTTTTTAGGGCACATGGCTACCAGATATGGGTAGCCCTGCCTAAAGCGTTGGAAAAAATGGAGCCGCAATTTCATCATATTCCTGCAGACCAGCTTCCCAGGTGGCGGGACGGGGGAACCTCTTTTACACTTGTGGCCGGGGAAGGTTTTGGACAAAGATCACCCGTACCGGTTTATTCGCCTTTGTTTATGGTAGAAGTAAAGACTCAAGGGGTATATGAACTGGATACCAGGGACGGTTTAAAAGGGGAAATCGGTGTCTGTGTAGTTTCGGGTAGTATAGAGGCCTGTGGGCAACAGATTGAAAAAGGCAATATCCTGGTATCCAAGGTCGAGGACAGTTGTAGGATAACTATTAGACCGGATACCCATTTGTTGTTGTTTGGCGGGGAACCTTTCCCGGAAAAGAGACATATCTACTGGAACTTTGTTTCTTCCAACCTGGATAGTATTGAAAAGGCGAAGCAGGCGTGGAAGGCAAAAACCTTTCCCATGATGGAGGGGGACAACTCCTATGTGCCCTTGCCGGGTTTATAGTTTTTCCCACATTTTGTCGGGACCAAGACGAAAACTGCCCAAATGCTCAAAAGTACATTCGTTTGGGGATATTAAGGAAAGAAAAGTGCTTTCATCCTTGGATTTATACAAATGATAGGTTTCCCCGCTTATGGGTTCAAAATTGTATCGGGCACTATATACCAAATTGTTGTATTCAAATTGCTCCATGAGCACTTCATACGCTTCCTTTATGGCATTGTACCGCGATTTAAACTGATGATTAGCGACAACAATGTTGGTATTTTTCCACCGGCTTACGTCCGGTGGACTTATCTTGGGTGCGCCAACGCCACTGGCATAGGGCAATAGCTTGGAATGGTATTCTTGGGTTTTTTCGTCAAAAACGACGGCATCCGGTTTCTTTTCCTTTTTCACACGTTTAAATTTTAGCAACTAGTTGGAAAAATTAGTTACAAAATTGAGAATCCCGATGGCTATCGGGACAACCACTACGTTCTCGCATTAAAAATTTTAAAAACAATCTTTTGTAAAGAAATATTTAAAACCGGCCCGTTCCGTTCAGGCGGGTTTATTAATGCTAGTTTCATCACCTCAAAATTACGGAAAAGGGAACAATTGGGTGTTTTTGAAATTTAAGAGACGATTGCTTAGCTTTAGAGCCTGTTTAAGTTTTATCCTTCAGTTTTGTCATGACTCTTTTTTTGCCACTTTTTGTTACAAAAATGCTCATTTGGCTCTG
>JBCBSN010000135.1:9002-11918 GCA_039819225.1 Bacteroidota bacterium
ATCCTATAACAATTCCGATAGCTATCGGAACTAAAAACAAAATTTAAACAGGCTCTAGGCTTTAGCAAAAAACAATGAATAGAGGGGTAGGGCTATTGTGCTTGGTTTTTCTTTCGATTCTTTCCTGTATGGAGGTGAAAGAGGATAAACCCGACCATTATTGGATAGGGGTAAATGTTATGGCAACGGCCTACAATTCTTTACCCACTCAGACCCACGGGCACCCTAACATTGCGGCCTGGGGCGATACGTTGATTCCAGGTAACAAAGTAATAGCCGTATCCCGGGATTTACTAGGAATGGGCCTCGAACGGAATACCATGGTGCGTATAACGGGTTTCCCCGATACCTTTTATATTAAGGACAAAATGCACAGAAAATGGAAGAGGCGCATAGACATTTATATGGGCGAGGACTACGAAAAGGCGAAGCAGTGGGGTAGGAGAAAGGTGTGTATGGAATATGCCGTAGGAATAAACGATTTGGATTGAACCAGTGGGCCGTTGCGGTGGGCGGTCCTAGGTTACAGGTTCAATGCTTGGGCCTACGCTCAGGGCAGGTCGACACAAGGGTTTTAGGTTTTTTAAATACGAAGTACGAAATTAAAAGTACGAAATATGGAATTTGTGCAGTGCAATTCCTAACATAGTAAGGCTAAACTCATAAACTTTTAAACTATGGATTTAGGTTTCAGGTTCAAGGCGATTAACCATTAACGATTAACTTTTAACGAACAACCCAATAACGTAATATAATGATACTAAGAATTACTGCCGTATTCCTCGTTTTTTTAGGATTGAATGCTTGTACGGAATCCAAGGAAATTGTGGATAGACCTATTGTTTTTGATGAGGAACGAAAACAATTGACTTTGGAGTACCTTTCGGAACGGTATGGTCTGGAACAGGAGGAACCTACCATAACCCCAAAAATGATAGTGTTGCATTGGACCGTAATCCCTACATTGGAGAAATCGTTTTCTGCCTTTAATAAGCCTACTTTACAGAATTCACGACCGGACATTACCAGTGCAGGCAATCTTAATGTATCCTCCCAATTCATGGTGGATCGGGATGGCACCATTTACCGGTTAATGCCCGAGACCGTAATGGCAAGACATGTCATTGGTCTTAACCATTGTGCCATTGGCGTGGAGAATATTGGTGGCGGGAAAGAACTTCCGTTAACGGAAGCCCAAGTACAATCCAATATTTGGCTCGTACGCTATTTGACTCGGAAATATGACATAGAATACGTAATTGGCCATTACGAGTACACCCTTTTTGAGAACCATGAGCTTTGGTTGGAAAAGGATGACGGTTATAGGACCCAAAAAACCGATCCAGGGGCCGACTTTATGCAGAAGATTCGGGAGGCCACCAAAGACCTTAATTTTAAATCCCTTCCTCAGAAATGAGTTTCAAAAAAAATGCCTTGTTTTTCATACTAATGGTGCTGATGTTTCCATTGGCTCAGGCGCAAAAAAAAGATATTACATCCCAACTCTATGAAACGTATGGGAAATTCAAGGAAACCACCTTGGACAAACGGCGCATAAAACATCGGGATATCCAACCATTGATAGCATCATATGGAGGTAATCCCAAGTTTACCGTTCGCAAGATAGGGGAGTCTATTGAAGGGAGGGATTTACACCTGATCAGTGTTGGCAAAGGGGCTACCGATGTATTTCTATGGTCCCAAATGCATGGGGACGAACCCACCGCGACCTTGGCCATTTTTGATATTCTCAATTTTTTGGATAGTCCCGATTTTGTAGTGGAAAAGAAGGCCATCCTAAATAATCTGACTATCCATTTTTTGCCTATGCTGAATCCGGACGGGGCGGAAGTATACCAACGAAGAAATCGATTGGGAATAGACATAAACCGGGATGCGCTTCGGCTTCAATCGCCAGAGGGGAGGGTTCTCAAAAGAATACGGGACAGCCTGGAAGCCGATTTCGGGTTTAATCTGCATGACCAGAGCACATACTACAACGCCGAACGGACCGAAAAGCCGGCAACCATTTCCTATTTGGCACCAGCCTATAATTATGAAAAGGAAATCAATGAAGTCCGGGCCAATGCCATGAAAATCATCGTTTTTATGAACGATATTATCCAAAACTACGCCCCTGGACAAGTAGGAAGGTATAATGATGATTTTGAACCCAGGGCTTTTGGGGACAATATCCAAAAATGGGGAACCAGCACCATTTTGATCGAGTCGGGAGGGTATCCCAACGATGTGGAGAAACGGGAAATTAGAAAACTGAATTATGTATCCCTCCTTTCTGCTATGTATACCATTGGGGAAGGTAGTTTTAGGGACATTTCCATAGCCGACTATGACAAAATTCCGGAGAACGACAGGAAGCTATTCGACTTAAAAATCAAAGGAGCTACCCATGTACTGCTGGGAAAGGAGTATGTTTTGGATATTGGGATCAATCGGTTGGAAGTGGATTTGGAGGATCATAAGGATTTTTGGTACAGCAGTCGCGTTTGGGAATTGGGGGATTTACGTACCTATTACGGTTACCGGACCTTGGATGCCACGGATCTTGTCCTAAAACCGGGAAAAGTATACCCCAAAGTCTTTGATACTATGGCCCGACTTACTGATTTGGATGCTGAAAACGCCCTTAAACAAGGGTATACCTTTGTGCGTGTAAAAAGGATTCCTTTGGAAAGGGTAAGTTCTCCGGTTCCCTTGCATGTGATAAGTGAAACCTACCAAGTGCCCGACTTTGACCTTAAAATCGGTGTAAACCCAACTTTTATATTGACTAAAAATGGGGTAAACCGCTATGCCGTGATCAATGGCTTTTTGATTGATTTGGAAGCCGAATTGAATCCTATAAAAAATGCGATGATCTATAGATAACGGTTGGGAAACCGTTATTGATGTTCC
>JBCBSN010000136.1:0-11888 GCA_039819225.1 Bacteroidota bacterium
CCGACGACATGAACCACCACGATGACGAGCGCATCCGTGCCCTTATCACCGCCTTCGTCTCCACTTTGACCACCACTTCCTCCATTTTCGTTTGCGCTACTCCTATTTCCCTTACCGCCTTGTCCTTCCTTGCCACTAATGCCATCCTTGCCCAATTCACCCTCCTGTGTCCCCTTTCCTACTTTACCACGCTCTCCTTGACCCTGCTGTGGACTCCCCTGGTTTTGCTTTCCCATACCTTGCATCCTCTGCTGCACCCCCTGTTGCCCCTGGATAATATCCGGTAATTGAAAATTCCCTTGGGTTCCCTGTCCCATTCCGCCCATCATGCTTTGTTGCATGCCATCTAGTACATTGGCCAGAAAATCAGCTAACTCATTTGATGCGTTAAGAACATATTTCTGATAGGAAACCGCCTGAAACGTTTGATTCTCCGCAATCCGTTCCAATGCCTTGTCCATATTGTAATATGCCTCTGAAATTTGTTCGTTTACAAACTCGGAAAGTTCAACACGTCGCAATGAAAGTGCAAAAATACTATCGTCTACATGCTCAAAGAGATTGCGTAGCTCCTTTTGTTTTCTTACCGTATTGGAAATCCCGTCCGTTTCCGTATTTGAAGCCTCAAGGATATCATGTAAGGCCTCCTGCTTAAACGAAAAGATAACTAGGTTGTCCAAAACTTGTCGCAACATTTCCGCATCCTCCACGATTGAAGATCCTCCCGCGCTCATTCCTGACATCATCATACCCCCACTCATCTGCATCATTTTTTGGGCAGCCGATTTCTGTTTATCCTTGGTCGTCTTTTCCATTTTCCTCATCTTCCCACTCTCCGATGGCTGTTCCTCCTCATGATGCTTCTTGATTTCCTCCAAAGCGTCTTGTTGATCCTGCCTTATAGACTCTTCCTTGCTCTTATTCATTTGAAGATCCAGCGGTTTTTTTAAATCCTTATTGTCTCTCCTTAGTTCCTCCATTTCCTTGGCCAATTCATCAAATCTTTTGTTCAGCTCCTGTTGTTCCGGTGCCGAAAAATCCTCACCCAACTTCAATTCGGACAAAATCTCCTGTCGTTTTGCCAATTTCTCCAAATCCTTGCCCAACTGCGCGGCCTTTTCCGTTACGTAATACCTCTTGGTAAGTTCCAACAACTGTTCCAAATTACGTTCACCGGTCTGTTGCCGTTTGCCCAACTCTTCTAAACGCTTTGTCAATTCCTCCTTATTGATCCTATCCGCTACCTTCTCCAACTCCTCCAAAAGTCGTTTATTCTTTCTGGCCTCCATCTCCTGACGCTCCATACGCTCCCGCAACAACTCATTTTGCCTATTATTATCGCGCTTAAGATCCCCCTTTAACTGCTTGGAAAATTTCTCCATCAGCCTTTCCTGTTCTTTTTGTTTACGCAAAAAGTCCCTTACCTTGCTTTGATTCGAAAAACTGGTCCCTTTGCTTTCCTTTTGTTCCTTGCTTATTTCCCTTAGTTCCTCTTTTTGCTCCCGCAACTCCCTTAAAGAACCTCCCATATCCCTAATTACCTTTTGGGCATTTTCCAATTCCTTATTTCTTAGTTCATTACCTGCTAGCACCCTAGTCGAAAAAACAGCGCTCTTTGTAGTCTTTCCATTGCGTATCCCATCATTATCGGTCACTTGAAAGTAAAAATTATAGGTCTGTCCCGGTTCTAGTTCCAGACCGGAAGGAAAGGTATAGTAGAATTGTTGGAAATTACCCTTTGGCTGTAACAACGATAGTGTTTGGACATTATCCGGACTTTGCTCCAAATAGTATACCAACATAATGTCCTGTATACCATAATCATCTGCCGCCTCTCCCGAAAAATACGAAATATTCGGACGTATTGAATCCCTTATATGCTTTACCCGAAGCGAAGGATAAGCATCTCTAACAACATCCAATCGATATTGCAAAGTCTCAAAATCCGCAACATGGGCATTTGAGGTTGAGACTGTATATGGCAAGTCCCGATACACCCTATCCACATGCTCGAAATCCTCGGCTATCCTTTCCATCGGAACCAAGGAATCCCTCAGGCCTATGCGAATTTCATCGGCTCCTTTAGCGGTTATTCTCCATGTAACCCTGGTCCCTTCAGGAACCACGGCATTCCCAGTACTTTGTATTACCTCCGAACCCTTGCCCGTATATGAAGGAAAATCCAAAAGCATCTTAAAGTCCTTCAAAGAAGGCACCTCCAATGCCACAAGGCGATAACCCCTGGAATCTATGTCATTGGCCGTAAAATAAAAATCGGTATCCATTAGCGGCACCTCAAATGTATATTCAAAAATATCCTCCCTCTTTCTGAGTAGGAATTCTTTCCCCTCCATCACTATATAGGCATTCTCCGGTCTAACCTTACCCTCCGTACCCATGCGAACGGTAAACCTTTGATTCTCCAACACTTCTAAACTAGGGGACAACAATTTAAACGAAAAGGGCGCCGGAGGTTCGTAGGCCATTTTGTAGTTGACCACCCTGTTATAGGATCCAAAAAAATCGCCCAGCCCCCCGGTTGCCCAGATAAGCAAGAAAATCAGGGCCGGTATAAGCAGGTATCTACTATAGCTTAAGCTCTCTCTTAAGTCCAATGCCTTTAGAAAGGGAATGGGATGCAATTGTTGGGAGCGCTGCTCCAAACTTGCCATTAATAGTTCCGTACGGCCTTTGTCCTCCGCCAAGTCCAGGAGATTGTACAACTTATCATTTACCTCCCCGAAGTGCCGTCCAATTAGCCGGGAAGCTTCCTTATTGCTAATACCATTGCGCAAACGAAACAAGTACAACAAGGGCACCATTATGAACCGATAGAGCAAAAACGCCTCAATTGCTATGAATGTCCAGAACAAAATTAAACGCCCAGTAGAGCCTAGCCACAAAAAATACTCCAAGGCCATAATCACCAGAAAGAACACCAGCCCCAAGGCCAAAAAAAGCAGTATCCCCTGTATCAGCATTTTGGTATAAAACCGCTTCGTAAAACGGTTTAGCTTCTGTAATATGTCCTTATATGCGCCCAAGCGAATCCCTTTTAATAGCCAAGATACTTGATATCAGAAATATGGTTGGCAAAAATATGTTAAAACGCACAAAAGTTAGGGCTTACAGGGCAACTCTTATCCCATCACGATTGAAAAGCCTATCCCCATCCACCGAAATTGATGCTTGGGGGAATACTGCCCGTTTTATACCTTTGATACATGACTAAAGACATACGGGTCCGTTTTGCGCCCAGTCCAACCGGCCCCTTGCATATAGGAGGATTACGAACCGCATTGTTCAACTATCTTTTTGCCAAAAAATTAGGAGGTGCTTTTATCCTTCGCATTGAGGATACCGATCAGAACCGCTATGTGGAAGGTACGGAGGCCTATATCGTTGAAGCACTCAACTGGTGCGGCATTCCTTTTGATGAAGGGCCCGCTTCGGCGCCGCTCAGCGGCCAACCCTTAAACCAAAATGAAGCTGACTTCAGTAACAGTTCACAGATAGACAAATATGGCCCGTATCGACAAAGTGAACGTAAGCATCTTTACAAAGCCTACGCAGACGAACTCATTAAAACGCAAAAAGCATATTATGCTTTTGATACCACCGAGCAATTGGATTTTCATCGAAAAGACCACGAGGCCAAAGGAAAGAACTTTATCTATAATTGGCATAATCGCTCAAAGCTGGACAATTCCCTTAACCTATCCCCTGCACAGGTACAACAAAAACTAGATTCCGGGAAGCCTTATGTAGTGCGGTTTCTTTCCCCGGTAGATCGGAAGTTGGTCATGACCGATCGTATCCGCGGCTCTATAGAGATCGATACCAACACCTTGGACGACAAAGTGCTTTTTAAAAGTGATGGTATGCCCACCTATCATCTGGCAAACATCGTGGACGACCATCTGATGGAGATTTCACATGTCATCCGTGGAGAAGAATGGCTTCCCTCCCTAGCACTTCATCTATTACTTTATGAGGCCTTTGGCTGGGAAGCTCCGGAATTTGCCCACCTCCCATTGATTATGAAGCCGGTTGGCAAAGGAAAACTTAGCAAAAGGGATGGGGAGAAGGGAGGTTTTCCGGTTTTCCCATTAAGCTGGAAGGAAGCCCAAGGGTATAGAGAAGCCGGGTACTTTCCGGAAGCGGTGGTGAATTTTTTGGCCCTATTGGGCTGGAACCCCGGCACCGAGCAAGAACTTTTTTCCTTGAAAGACCTTATCCAAACTTTTGATTTAAATCGTGTTAACAATTCAGGTGCACGATTTGATCCCGAAAAGACCAAATGGTACAATCATCACTACCTGCAGCAAAAAACAGATGCCCAACTGGCCGAAATGTTTGTTCCGTATCTTAACGAGCACCTGGGCAGCGTGGAAACGCCCTCTTTTTCCTATGTGGAAAAAGTG
The DNA here is from genome assembly GCA_039819225.1 of Bacteroidota bacterium. GTDB lineage: Bacteria > Bacteroidota > Bacteroidia > Flavobacteriales > Flavobacteriaceae > Ulvibacterium. The sequence continues at coordinate 4,425 of JBCBSN010000136.1, forward strand.
GTTTCCCTTATCAAGGAAAGAGCTGATTTTGTAGTAGACCTCTGGGGGTTGGGGAGTTATTTTTTCAAAGCCCCTACCACATACGACCCCAAAGCCGTAAAAAAGCAATGGAAGGAGGATACCCCACATATTTTAGGCCAGCTGATGTCCGAATTGGAAAAACTGAACAACTTTTCCCCGGAAAACCTCGAAAACCAGACCAAAGCCTGGATTGGAAAGCAAGAACTGTCCTTTGGCAAAGTAATGCCCCCCTTGCGACTGGTCATTGTTGGCGACATGAAAGGACCACACCTCTTTGATATTATGGGCTTGATAGGAAAAACCGAAACACTGGGCAGAATTCGGAAGGCCATTGCGCTCTTGTAGTTTCGGCCCAAAAGAGGGCCACCCTAGGGACGAATCTGCATATACATGCGCATTGTTCCGTAACAAACTTCCTAAAATCGCGACCCATATGATAAAGTCTCACTATATTCATAACATAAACCAAAACATACCGCAATGGGCGATTTTCTACTGATACCTCTTATTTTTTTCGGGATTATTATCCTTATTTCCTCCTTGTTTATCGTGAAGCAACAAACTGCAGTGATCATAGAGCGGTTTGGCAAATTTCAAAGTATACGACATTCCGGCCTGCATATAAAAATTCCTATGGTAGATCGCATTGCGGCCCGTTTAGGGCTGAAAATCCAGCAATTGGACGTGGTTGTGGAGACCAAGACCCTGGACGACGTTTTTGTGAAAATCAAGGTTTCCGTGCAGTATGTAGTGCTACGTGAAAAGGTATATGATGCCTTTTATAAATTGGAATACCCCCATGATCAGATAACCTCCTTTGTCTTTGACGTAGTGCGGGCGGAAGTTCCCAAGATGAAACTGGACGATGTTTTTGTGAAAAAGGATGATATCGCCATTGCCGTAAAACGGGAACTCCAAGAATATATGTCGGATTATGGATATGATATCATCAAGACCTTGGTTACGGACATTGATCCCGATGCCCAAGTCAAGGCCGCCATGAACCGCATCAATGCATCGGAGCGCGAGAAAATCGCCGCCCAATTCGAAGGGGATGCCGCCCGTATCCTTATCGTGGAAAAAGCAAAGGCAGAGGCCGAAAGCAAACGCCTTCAAGGACAAGGTATCGCGGATCAGCGTCGCGAAATCGCCAGAGGCCTGGAAGAGTCCGTGGAAGTCCTGAACAAGGTAGGCATCAACTCCCAGGAAGCTTCCGCTTTAATCGTAGTAACCCAGCACTATGATACCTTACAATCCATAGGAGAGGAAACCAACACCAACCTTATCCTATTGCCCAACTCACCGCAAGCGGGAAGCGATATGCTCAACGATATGGTGGCTTCTTTTACGGCGAGCAATATGATCGGGGAACAGATGAAGAAAGGCAATCCGAAGAAGGTGGACAACTAAACCTTATGGATTAAAAACCCGTACGCTCGGTAATGGCAATGCAACTCCTTAGGTTACTCTGTAAAGTCAAGCGTTGTGCGGCATATTAACTTTCAACGATTAACTTCAATCTAGGGTTGGGGCAATTTCGAGATAGTCAAATGAAATATCTCGGTGCAACTCTGCATGTTTTCTTTGCGCAACTCCGCGTCATAGCCCTTTACCTGTTGTTACACAGAGCTTCACGGAGAAGTATAGAGAACCTCCAAGAGTTCAACCCTTGATTCGCATGATTATCCTCAAATACATTAAAAATACTGCCCTATTCCAAAAACAATACCATTGGTGGCCTCATTACCGATCCCAAAACCATAGTCCAACCGGAATACCGCATTAAAAATGCGCTTATGTATAAAGCGGATGCCCAACCCGGGATAGAACCGTATTGTAGAACCATCGAACAATTGGGAAAGGTTACCGTTGGGCTTTCGCCATGACCCAGTATCCAAAAATGCGTTGCCCTGTACCACAAACCACCCCTTTTCATAGAAGGTATGCCGGTACTCCGTATTCAAGACAATGGCCGCCGTTCCCCTATCCACCGTATTGCCCACCCCCCGAATGTTTAGCTGATTGTCCAAAGTAAAGGGTGCAAAAGGGGAATCCTCATTACCAATGGCGGCCGCCAAACGCAAGCGGCTGGCCCAATTGCCCCTTTCCCGTATCTTTTTGTAGTAAATAAAATCATTGCGAAGCGATAGGAAGGACCGCAAAAACTCGTCTGCCGGGGAATCCCCGTTTAAAAATTGAAAATACTGCCCGGTGAACTCGCTGAGCACCCCATCAATGTATTGATAATCGATATCCAGGTCTACGTAGCGATAAGCCAACCTATAGTTGAGCTTATCTGCCTGAAGGGAAAGAGGCCGGTTGGGGAGGGGGTCATCTTCCTCAAAGCGATAGGATTCCTTTATAAAGCTTGCGCCAATCTCCGCCTCATTGTTAAAATCGAAGGAGAAGATGAGCTTCCCTTCGAACATTTCAGAATTAAATCGATAGTTCTTATCGCCCTCATCAAAAAAAATGGGTTCCTGTGTTGTTACGTTTTGATAATTGAACCCGATGCCTAACTTATCGCTAGATAAAAAGGGATGCTCCCAAAAGAAGCCATAGGAATCAAAAACGTTCCTTTCATAAAACCCCCCGAGCAATTGGTTGTTGCCGAACATGTTGAACTCAAAGGCCGAAAGCCGGTACGCAAAACTGCCATCGTTGGCAGTGGCTATCCTAAGGCCGGGGATAAGAGTGAAGTTTTCCTCAATAGCATAAGTAAGGGTAATACCGTCATTATTCTTCTCGGTCACCTGGGTGGCATTGGCGATTCCCGGCAACCGTTTTAAACGTTCCACATCCCGGGCTACCAAAAGCGAATCATAGGTGGTATTGGGCTTTACCTTGATCAACCGCTTAAGGAAGGATTCCTTGGTCCGTTTTAGGCCTGTAAATTCAATTTTGGTTATGGGCGGATTCTGGGCATATCCCTGGACGACCATTAAAATCAGAAACAATAAAAGGCCTTTTTTCGTCATAATCCTACTTGAATGTCTTGACCCGGCAATGTTGTAGGTCATGAGGTCTCTAAGACGAAAAAAAGTACAATACCATACGGGAATCGTATGGATTTGTAAAATTATTGCGTATTACGCCTTGTGTTGGTCTTTCCAAGGCCACCCAATAGAATAATATTGGAAAGGAAGCAAGTGGCCTTAAAACTGCTTAAAACAGGGAATTCTTTATAGAAAATACTGATTGGTATATTTTAAGGCGTCGGAAAAATCTATATTATCCCTTCTCGTCAATTTTTGCCCAGGTGTCCCTTAGGGGTACCGTTCTGTTAAAAATCAAGTTATCGGGAGTTGCATCCGTATCCACATTAAAATAACCAAGCCGCTGAAATTGAAAGCGATCGCCAATTTTAGCATCCTTTAAACTAGGTTCCAAATGGCCCGTGACCCTTTGCAGCGAATCGGGGTTTATAAAATCCATAAAATCCTTGTCCTTATGGGTATCCGGGGACCCGTTCGTAAAAAGCCGGTCGTAAAGCCGCACTTCCGCGGTAACGGCATGTTTTACGGAAACCCAATGTAAGGTTCCCTTTACCTTGCGCAGACTCTCATCAGTACCACTGCCGCTTTTGCTCTTAGGGTCATAGGTACACTGTATCTCGGTAATATTCCCCTCGGCATCCTTGGTACAACTCACCGCTTTAATTATGTAAGCGTTCTTCAAGCGTACTTCGCCCCCCAACTTTAACCTAAAGAATTTCCGGTTGGCCTCTTCCCTAAAATCGGCCCTTTCAATATAGATTTCCCTTGAAAACGGTACTTGTCTGGAACCCGCAGCCGCATCCTCGGGATTATTCTCCGCTTTTAGCCATTCTTCACCATCTTCGGGATAATTGGTAATGACCGCCTTTACCGGATCTAGAACCGCCATGACCCGAGGCGCAATTTTATTCAAATGCTCCCTAACATGAAACTCCAATAAGGAAACATCTACCAGATTCTCCCTTTTGGCTATACCTATGGTATCCGCAAAGTTGCGGATGGCCTCGGGCGTGTACCCCCTACGGCGCAAACCGGAGATGGTGGGCATACGGGGATCGTCCCACCCCTTTACGATATCCTGCTCCACCAATTGTAAAAGCTTCCGCTTGCTTACTACGGTATGACTTAAGTTACGGCGAGCAAATTCCCGCTGTTTGGGCCTTACCCTTTCATCGGCGACTACATGATCTAAAAACCAATTGTATAGTTCCCTATGGGGCAGGAACTCCAAGGTACACAAGGAATGCGACACTTGTTCTATATAATCGCTTTCCCCATGGGTCCAATCGTACATTGGATAAATACACCAATCGGTATTTGTGCGGTGATGCGCCTTATGCAAGATGCGGTACATCACAGGATCCCGCATCAACATATTCGGCGAAGCCATATCGATTTTTGCCCGTAGCACATGTGCTCCTTCATCATACTCCCCGTTTTTCATTGCCTCAAACAGGGACAGATTCTCTGCCACGGAACGATTCCTGTAGGGACTAGGTATTCCGCTCTGTGTTGGTGTTCCCTTTTGTGCGGCCATTTCCTCGGAAGTCTGACTGTCCACATAGGCCTTGCCGGCTTTAATCAGTTCAACGGCCCAATCATACAACTTTTGAAAATAATCAGAAGCATACCTTTCGGTATCCCAAGTGAACCCCAGCCACTCTATGTCCCGTTTTATGGCATCTACGTATTCCTGTTCCTCCTTAATGGGGTTAGTATCGTCAAACCTAAGATTCACGGGGCTACCATAGCGCAATCCGAGACCAAAATTCAGGCATATGGAACTTGCGTGGCCAATATGTAGGTAGCCGTTGGGTTCCGGAGGAAACCGAAAACGCAATTTTTCCGTGGAAAAGCCCATTTTCAGGTCTTCCTCAATGATATGCTCAATAAAATTCAAGGGGGCAGAGGCCTCTTCCATGCATCGTCGTTTTGGAAGCACAAAAGTAGGAAAAATGCCTTTATAATAGGGAATCAAAGGCGATCACCATAGGAATACCCCATTTCACAACATTTTCAAATACGGCTACAACATAATATTCAGCAGGTTCCAATTATATGACATCTTTGTTATTGAATATCAGGGCTCCAGAGGTGGAGGATCATCCCAGATTGAAAACAACATAAACCTAGACCATTGCTAATCCCCCTTTTTCGGCAGCTTCCCAAGGATATTCCCGTAGTCATCAAACTACTATTTCGTATGAAAACCACTCCATTGTATACTTCTACGGTACTACTTCTAGTACTGCTGCTATGCCTTAGTTGGCAGGCAAATGGGCAAATAGCCCTTAATGCACCAGAACCTGCGCCCAACCCCAATTTCAATGAACCCGGGGAAGGTACGCCTTGGCCCTTTATTTGTGCGGGATTGGACGTTAATGGAGATGGGCAACGATTTAATCAATTCTTTGTGGAAATCAGCTGGGCAGGGAATCCCAACGCAGATAATGAGTTTATCCTGGAACTGTCGGATGCCGGTGGTGACTTTGGCAATCCCGTGGAACTCGCGACCACCAATACCCAGAACAACAACAATCCCTTTCTTCTGGAGTTTGCCATCCCCACGGATACAAGAGGGCTTGCATATCGTCTAAGGATAAGGAGTACCAGCCCGGCCTTTACCAGTCCGGAATCCGACCCCTATAATATGTATTATATGGACTTTACGTCCAACTTGAACATTAGCCCCAACGGTGACGGATCTACTCCCGGTAGTATCCAAATCTGCGATGGGGCCTCCGTGAATCTGGCGGTAGACAATATAGACGCCTCCCTAATCAATACCTATCAGTATGTTTGGTTTAGGAGCGGTACTCCAATTTCAAGTGAAACGGGCCCGAGCATTACCGTAAGCACCTCCGGCATGTATATGGCTTTCATTGATTACGGACCCAATTGTACCGGTGCCGGAAACACGGAATCCAATTTTATCGACGTTACCGCTGGCACCAGCAGTGGAATAGCCATAGAACCCCCAAGCACTTCCGAACTCTGTAGCGGACAAACGGAAACCTTGACCTCCTCCGTAACCGATGGTAGCTATTCCTACCAATGGTTTAAAGACGGCGTTGCCCTAGCAGGCGCCACCACCATATCGTATGCCGTAGACGGCTCTGTAGCAGGTTTTGAAGGAGATTATCAAATTGAAGTATCCGGACCCGGTATTTGCATTGAGCGTTCCGACGCAGTGACCATGAGCAATGCCGGTGCCTTTAGTGTAGACCGAGACAATCCCGAAAACCTGGTACTGTTGCCCGGACAGACCCAGACACTATCCGTTACCACGGATGCAAATACACCAGGTTATCAATGGTACCGCAATAACAACCCCATTATTGGGGCCACTAGTGATTCCTATGAGGTGAATGAGACAGGTGTATACTATGCAGAAGTGACCCAAACCGGTGGCGCATGTGCCTCCACTACCCTTATTAGCCCCAATACCACAGTAGTTTCGCCCACTTCATTTGAAGCGATTATCGACTATACGGATTCCTATACAGCTTGTGTAAGCACTAGCGTTGTACTGGATATCCGTACCATTAATGCCGTGTTGGCAGACAATAGCACCTTGGACGTTACCTCACAATTGGCATCCCAGTTTATTTATCGCTGGCGCAGGGACGGGGCCTTACTCTCCGGACAGACCTCAAGAAGTATAAGCCTAACGGCTCCTTCGCAAAATGGAAACTATACCTTGGAAGGAGCTTTGCTCGACAATACCTTCTTCTCGAACGCGCTATCTGTGCAGTTGTTGACCTCCGAGGTTCTTGCCATAACCGCTACCGGGACGACCTTTTGTAGTGGCTCGGAGCCCATAACGCTCAGCACGGCAACCGAACTTTCCGGAGAAACGTTTCAATGGCAAAGGGACGGTGCAACCGTAGATACGTCAAGCAACGAACTAAGCGTTAGCCAAGCAGGAACATACCGTTTGGTTCTAGAACGTAACGGCTGTTCCTTGAACTCCAATGAAATTGCCATTGAGCCCTTAAATCCGGATTTAATAACCCTAGATCCTTCCAATGAACTGGTTTTCCCGGAAGGTACTTCCCGTACGGTGACCGCAAGCGGGGGTACGGCCTATCGCTGGTTGGATGCCAACAATGTGGAAATTGGCACAGGAGCTTCGGTAAACATCAATACGGAGGGCACCTATACCCTGATCGCCAATATAGACGACTGTGAAATTACCCGCACGGTAAGTGCCGAGTATTTGGACACCTTTAAAGTACCCAATGTGATTACCCCGAATGCCGATGGGTTTAACGACCAATGGGTTTTGCCCAATTCCTATGCCAACCGACAGGACATAAACGTAATCATCTATGATGACAACGGGATAGAACTTATGAACGAAATGGGATACCAGAACAATTGGCCCACTTCGGCTTCAAGCTTTCCCAGACAAAATATGGTCTTCTATTACATTATAAAGAACGCC
>JBCBSN010000137.1:0-11844 GCA_039819225.1 Bacteroidota bacterium
GTAGACTTTTTTCCGTAGTGCGGTATGGGGTCGGTCTTTTCTTTCCTCTAATCATTCTACCATATAAGTCTCCCCCGAAAAAAAGAGATCATCCGTTTTGGCAAATTGGGAATCCTCCTTTACTTGTGCCGTTAGCGCATCCTCCCGTTCCTCTAAGGTAATATCGATAAAACTTCGTATAATTCCAGTGACCAGTGGATAGGACAATCGCACTAACATTTGATGCAATGTAGGATCCTGCTCATAGGCATCGTGTACCAAGATATCCTCCTCTATGATGCCATCCTCCCCCAAATCCACTACTTGCAAGCGTAGTCCTTTAAGTACCAAGCCTTTCTCTTTGTTTTTACCAAAGACCATGGGTTTGCCATGCTCTACGAACAATTGTTGATCCTCTCTTACTTTTTTGTCGGTGTATTTGGTAAAACAACCATCGTTGAATATGACACAGTTCTGCAATATCTCGATCAGGGCGGTACCTTTGAATTTCTCCGCGGCTATAAAAACATCCGTCATTTCCTTAGGGGTATTGCCCGCTACCCTGGCAAAAAAGCGGGCCTGGGCACCCAAGGCCAGTTCCCCAGTGGAGAAGGGCGGCTGCGTATTGCCGTAGGGCGAGGATTTTGTTTTCTGCCCCACAACTGAAGTGGGGCTAAACTGGCCTTTTGTTAGCCCATATATTTCGTTATTGAATAGGATAATATTCAAATCGATATTTCTTCGCAACACATGGATCAAGTGATTGCCACCAATGGCCATGCTGTCCCCGTCCCCGGTAATGACCCAAACACTAAGCTCGGGATTGGCCAATTTAACCCCTGTGGCTATGGCCGGGGCCCTACCATGAATACCGTGCATCCCATAGGTATCCATATAATATGGAAAACGGGAAGAGCATCCAATGCCTGAAATGAATACCACATCTTCTTTTTTCACTCCAATTTCCGGTAATGCCTTTTGCATGGATCGCAGGATTACATAATCATCGCAACCTGGGCACCAGCGTACTTCCTGATCGCTTGCAAAATCCTTGAACGTATATTTTTTAGGAGCCGTTGTTTCCATAATTATTGGGCAAGTGTTTTAAATCGCTGTATCAGTTCATCATTGCCAAAAGGCAAACCCTGTATCTTGTTGTACTGTAAAAAGTCAAACCCGTTGAAATGCATTCGCAAGATCATCACCAATTGTCCCTTGTTCAATTCGCAGACCACTATTTTTTTAAACCGTTTAAGCACGGTCTCCGTATTTAAAGGTAAGGGATTTATATAATTAAAATGCGCTAGACCAATGTTTGTAAGGCCTTCGGCCTGCAATTGCTTCACAGCGGTATATAACGACCCATACGTACCACCCCAGCCAATGACCAACAAATCCCCTTCGTGGCAAAATTCGGTACTTAGCTCGGGGATATGATTTTGGACCCGTTTTATTTTTTCGGCCCGTATCTTTGTCATATACTCATGGTTTTCCGGAACATAGGAGACATTCCCGGTGATGCGATCTTTTTCCAAGCCTCCCAGGCGATGTTCCAAGCCTTCCGTTCCGGGTATGGCCCAATTTCGTGCCAGCGTTTCGGTATCCCTGTCATAGGGATGCCAATTCTCTTTAATCTTTGTAACCCGGGTACTCTTAATTTCCGGCATTTCCGCAACCGATTTGATCTTCCACGGTGCCGATCCGTTGGCAATATAACCGTCTGTCAACAAAATTACGGGAGTCATATGCTCCAGGGTAAGCTTAGCGGCCTCATAGGCAAAATCAAAGCAGTTGGCCGGGGTACTGGCCGCAATGACAATAACAGGACTCTCCCCGTTTCTACCGTACATGGCCTGTAACAAATCGGACTGTTCGGTCTTGGTAGGCAATCCTGTTGACGGGCCGCCTCGTTGTACGTTTACCACCACCAAGGGTAACTCTACCATCATGGCCAGTCCTAAAGCCTCGCCCTTGAGGGCCAGCCCCGGGCCGGATGTAGTGGTCAGGGCCAGATTCCCGGCAAAGGCCGCACCAATGGCCGAGGTTATGCCCGCAATCTCATCTTCGGCCTGAAGCGTTTTTACGCCAAAATGTTTGTGTTTTACCAGTTCATGCAGGATATCGGAGGCCGGGGTAATGGGATAAGACCCCAGAAAAAGCTCCAAACCCGATTTCTCCGCTGCAGCCAAAAAACCCCAGGCAGTAGCCGTATTGCCCAGCAATATCCTATACCTTCCCGGAGGCATCTTGGCCGGGGCAATGGTATATGCATTAGGAATCAGCTCCAAGGTTTCCGCAAAATAATAGCCCGCCCTGAGCACTTTTATATTGGCTTCGGCAATCTGTGGCCTACTTTTGAATTTCCGGTTTAAAAAATCAATAGTATGCTCCGGGGACCTATGGTACATCCAATACACCATTCCCAAGGCAAACATATTCTTGCTTCGAACGATACTCTTGTTATCTATTCCTTTAATGTCCTTTAAGGCCTCTTTGGTCAATGAAGTCATGCTCACCTCAATAACCCTATAATTCTCCAAGCTGCCATCTTCCAGGGGATTGGTTTCGTATTTTGCCTTTTCCAGATTTTTCCGGGTAAAGGAATCCGTGTCTACGATCAGGGTATGACCAGGTTTTACGGAATAAAGATTGGTCTTAAGACCGGCGGGATTCATGGCTACCAGGAGGTCTACATTATCTCCGGGCGTATTTATCTCGGTACTGCCAATATGCACCTGAAAACCGGAAACCCCATAAAGGCTCCCTTGGGGGGCCCTTATCTCAGCTGGATAATTGGGAAAAGTAGCCACATCATTCCCGAACATGGCCGAGGTATCGGAAAATTGCGTTCCGGTCAATTGCATCCCATCCCCGGAATCGCCCACAAAACGCACTACCACTGCTTCCAAGGTTTCGGTTCCCTTATCCGCATACTCGAATATCAGCGGTTTCTTTGCCATTTTAACTAAGGAATTAGAGTTTAAAAAAATGCTTGAAAATAATTTTGTCCTTTTCCAAGAAATATGATTTTTATCATTGAATGGGCATGAACAACACTATAAATTTACACTTCATAAACTTAAAAATCGAGAAAAATGGCTATCATTATAACCGACGAGTGCATTAACTGCGATGCCTGTATCTCTGAATGCCCCAACACTGCAATTTATGAGCCAGATCAAGAATGGTCATATGCGGACGAAACGGAGTTGAGCGGAATGGTAACCCTGCCCTCTACCGGGGAGGAGGTGGATGCCGATGAGGAAAATGACCCCATTTCCGAAGAGTTTTATTTTATAGTGCCCGATAAGTGCACGGAATGCGAGGGGTTTCATGATGAGCCCCAATGTGCCTCTGTTTGCCCAGTAGATTGCTGTGTGCCCGATGAGAGCCATGTAGAAACGGAGGAACAACTATTGGCAAAGAAAGCTTGGCTTTATGATGAATAAGTAACCGCCGGGCTGTTCTGCCCAATACCATGATCAATGATGACTTAGGAACTTTCTTCCGTTGTTCCCTAGGACAAAATTGGTTTAAGTGATGTCTGAAGACCACCATCTAACGAAATAGTTCGATGGTGGTTTTTTTTATCGAGACCCCGGGACAATCCCATCAATTTCCTGATAAATGTCATATTATAAGCCTGTTACGCTTGCTATTTTTATACAAACTATTACAAAATCCAGTACCGCTATAAAAGGGCATTCCTAATGCCTACTTTGTTTCATTATCCCGGTATTTAATATCATTAGCTATCATGAAAAAAGATTTTCCAAAGCTCATCTGCGATGCCAACGAGGCCGTTGCCAGAATAGCCCACAAGACCAATGAGGTCTGTGCCATTTACCCTATTACACCGGCTTCACCCATGGGCGAGCACGTAGATGTGTTCAGTGCTAACGGCGAAAAGAATATCTGGGACAATGTGCCGCGGATCGTTGAAATGCAGAGTGAGGGTGGTGCTTCCGGGGCCGTACATGGCTCCTTGCAGGCAGGTGCCCTCACCACAACGTTCACGGCCTCCCAAGGCTTATTGCTAATGATTCCCAATATGTACAAAATAGCGGGGGAATTGTTGCCCAATGTAATCCATGTAGCTGCAAGGACCGTAGCCACGCATGCGCTTTCCATTTTTGGGGACCACTCCGATGTTATGGCGGCAAGACAGACCGGATTTTCCATGATTTTTGCGGGTTCCGTTCAGGAGGCCATGGATTTTGCCCTTATCGCCCAGGTAGCTACCTTAAAGACCAGGGTTCCCTTTTTGAATATTTTTGACGGCTTCAGGACTTCCCATGAGATTTCCAAGATAGATGCGATTCCGGATGATATCATCAAGGCGATGATGCCCGAAGAAGCCATCATGGCCCATAAAAAACGATCTCTGGACCCCGATCACCCCGTAGTTCGTGGAACTTCCCAAAACCCGGACGTATTCTTTCAGGCCAGGGAAGCCTCCAATACCTATTATGAAAAGGTTCCGGGAATAGTCCAAGAGACTATGGATGAATTCTACGAGCATACAGGTCGTAGGTATAGTTTATTTTATTATGTAGGCCATCCGGAAGCAGAAAAAGTAATCATCATTATGGGATCAGGACAGGGGCCCGTTCTAGAAGCCGTGGATACCATGGTGGAAAATGGCGAAAAAGTGGGTGCCGTTATTATTCGTTTGTTTAGGCCCTTCTCCATAAAGCATTTTGTGGATTCCGTTCCGGAAACCGTAACCCGGATAGCTGTAATGGACCGTACAAAGGAACCTGGAAGTACCGGTGAGCCCTTGTATTTGGATATCGTCACCGCATTTGCGGAAAGTAAACGGGCCATGCCCTCTATAATTGGAGGGCGCTTTGGGTTGTCTTCCAAGGAATTTGACCCCGCCATGGTGAAGGCCGTTTATGATGAGCTGGACAAGGAAAATCCCAAAAAGCATTTCACCATCGGAATCAACGATGATGTTTCCTATACCAGTCTAGAGGTGGGTAAACGTTTTAAGACCGCCAAGAATACTTTTAATTGTATGTTCTACGGTCTAGGTTCCGATGGCACAGTGGGCGCCAATAAGAACTCCATCAAGATAATAGGGGAAACCACGGATAACTATGTACAGGGTTATTTCGTGTACGATTCCAAAAAAGCGGGAGCACAGACCATATCGCACCTGCGCTTTGGACCGGAACCAATCTATTCCTCCTATTTAATCCACAAGGCCGATTTTATCGCCTGTCATCAATTCAATTTCATTGAAAAATACGACCTACTGAAAAGCATCAAGCACGGAGGCACCTTTTTGCTGAATTCCCCATATGACAAGAATGAAATATGGGATAAACTTCCCGAAGTATTGCAACGCGATATTGTAGAGAACGAGTTGGCCTTTTATGTGGTAGATGCTACCAAGGTGGCACATGAGGCAAAATTGGGAAAACGCACCAACACCGTTTTGCAAACCTGCTTCTTTGCCATTTCAGGAGTATTGCCCAAGGATGAGGCCATTGAAAAAATCAAGAACGCCATAGTAAAATCATACTCCCACAAAGGGGACAAAATCGTTCAAATGAATTTCAATGCGGTGGACAAATCCCTTGAAAACCTTGAAAAGGTAGATTATCCAAAAGACATCACCAATAAGTGGGCCTTAAAACCGATGATGACAGGCACGGACGATCCGTTCGTAAAGGATATATTGGGTACGATCTTAGCAGGAAAAGGAGACGAGCTTCCGGTGAGTGCCTTCCCTGTTGACGGTACCTTCCCAACAGGCACCTCTCAGTATGAGAAAAGGGGCATAGCGGACTTTATCCCCGTTTGGGACGATACCGCCCTGTGTACCCAATGCAACAAATGCGTGGCCATTTGTCCCCATGCGGCCATCCGTGCCAAAGTGGTACCCAATGAAGATCTGGCCGATGCGCCGGCAGGTCTAAAAACCGTTCCTGCAAAGGGAAGGCCTTTCAACAAGGAAACGGAATCCTATATCCTACAGGTCTCCCCCGAGGACTGCACCGGTTGCGATCTTTGTGTGGCCGTTTGCCCTGCGGAAAGCAAGGAAATAGCGGACTTTAAGTCCATCAACATGCATAAAAAGATAGAGGTCGAGGCGGTAGAGGACGAAAATTGGGACTATTTCATTAACCTCCCGGATTATGACCGTACGGCCCTGCAGATTACCAATGTAAAAGGATCCCAGTTTTTGGAGCCGCTGTTTGAGTTTTCCGGTGCTTGTTCCGGTTGCGGGGAAACCCCTTATATTAAAATGCTGACCCAATTGTACGGGGATAGCATTATGATTGCCAATGCAACAGGCTGTTCCTCCATTTATGGGGGCAACCTGCCCACTACGCCCTACAAGACCAATGAAGCGGGAAGGGGCCCTGCCTGGGCCAACTCGCTTTTTGAGGATAATGCCGAGTTTGGTTTCGGGATGAAACTAGCCTTGAGCAAAAAACAGGAAATAGCGATAAATCTGCTAAAATCCCTAGAATCTATGGTAGGCAGCGAATTGGTGGAGGCCATCTTGAACAATCCGGAAACCAATGAGACAGAACGGGATCAAAAGTTCAAACACATAGAGGAACTTCAAAAAATCCTTGGAAAAAGCGACAGTCCCGATGCCATAAAACTAAACCAATTGACCGAGTATCTACGCCGGAAATCCGTTTGGATATTGGGCGGGGACGGTTGGGCCTACGATATTGGGTATGGTGGCGTAGACCATGTGTTGGCTTCCGGAGAGGATATCAATATCATGGTATTGGATACCGAAGTATATTCCAATACCGGCGGACAGACTTCCAAGGCCACGCCTCTTGGGGCCAGTGCCAAGTTCTCCGTAGCGGGCAAAAAGACCAGCAAAAAAAGTCTGGCCCTACAGGCCGTATCCTATGAGAACGTATACGTGGCACAAGTGGCCATGGGCGCCAAGGACATGCAGACCTTAAAGGCCATTGAAGAGGCCGAGGCCTATCCTGGGCCGTCGCTGATCGTAGCCTATTCCCATTGTGGGGAACATGGGTATGATCTTAAGGACGGGGCCTTGCAACAGAAAAAGGCAGTTGAGACCGGGTATTGGCCATTGTTCAGGTTCGACCCCTCAAAACCCAAGGGCAAAAAGTTCCGTTTGGACTCCAAGGAACCCACCGCTCCCCTTAAGGATTTCATGTATAACGAAACCCGTTTTACAAGGGTAGTCAAAGAAAATGCGGAATTGGGCGAGCAGTTATTGCAACAGGCGCAGGAAGAAGTGGAGAACAAATGGGAAAGGTTGGAGCTATTTAGAAATATGTAGCTTGGACCCGGTCGAATAAAAGGCATTAACCCCAGGGCAAGCCCTGGATCCAAAACAAGGAATCGACCCAATCCCGATAGTTATAGGGAGAGGTATTGAACCAAAGACCCCGACTTTTCATCGGGGTTCGTTCGACCATCGTATTTCAACGCTCCGCTATGGGCTGATTTTGAAATACGGGTCTCACGAATAAAGCGAAGTGTTTAATCTAAAACCGTAAAAAAATGGAAGCTAATGCGGATGTACTATTTGAGGAAGCGATCCAAAAATTAAAAGAGGCCAACACCGAACTGCACAGGCCCGAGGAGGATGTTGTAGCTTCCTTGGTCTGTAGCAATGCCCAACATGCCATTCAAAATTATCTCGAGGGTTTCTTGGTAAGGAACGGGGTGGTTCCCGGTGAGGATGAAACCATTGATACACTTTACGCGCAATGCAAAAAAATCAATACGAAATTTGGGGAGGTAAGTCTTTCAGGTTTTGACTGTACGGCCCATAAAGCCGATTCCAGATTTTGCAACGATTTCTCCAAATTTAGCCGATGTTTTGACATTGCGGACAGCCTGGACACCTTTCTGAGGCGCGAAGGAATTATCGATCTATAACACGGGCATTATGTAAGCATTGAAAGGACTTCACATTATTTGGTCCAAGAGACTGTTTTGATGGAATTCAAAACAGTCTCTTTGTGTATTATGGACTAACTTTAGGGCCATTTTGTAATGAAATTCATTTAAATGGCAGATAAAAAAGTAAGTATCCTTAAAGCCTTCAAGACCATCATTTGGCCCAGAAGGAATTTGGTCTTCATTGGGCTTTTGCTTATTGTAATAAGCAAGGCTGCCAGTTTCGTGGCACCGGTTTCCCTGCGCTATTTTCTAGATGACATTGTCCCCAACAAGGATTATAAACTACTAAAGATCCTGGTCATTATCGTAGTCCTATCCTTTCTGGTTCAAGCAATAATGTCCTTTCTTTTGACCAAGGTTCTCAGCATACAGGCACAATACATGATTTCCGAGCTACGGGCCAAAGTCCAAAAACAGGTACTTTCCCTACCTATCCGCTTCTTTGACAATACCAAATCCGGAGCTTTGGTCTCACGTATTATGAGTGATGTGGAAGGAATCCGTAATTTAATCGGTACCGGCCTGGTACAACTGGTAGGTGGCACTATAACGGCCGTAGTATCCCTTATCCTATTATTGCGTATAAGCCCCGCCATGACCTTGCTAACCTTTATCCCCCTGGCTCTTTTTGCAGTCATTGCGCTAAAGGCCTTTAAGATTATAAGACCTGTATTTCGGGAACGGGGCAAGATCAATGCGGAGGTCAAAGGAAGGCTCACCGAAACCTTGGGCGGCATACGCGTAATCAAAGGCTTTAATGCGGAGGAACAGGAGGCGAGAGTGTTCGAGGGTGGTGTTCGCAAGTTATATGAAAACGTAAAAAAGAGTTTAACGGCCACAGCGGTAATGACCAGTTCGTCAACTTTCCTATTGGGGTTGGCTACTACCGGAATCATGATGGGCTATGGAGGGTATAAAATGATGCAGGGCGAACTAAGTACAGGGCAATACTTCGAATTTACCTTTTTATTGGCCCTAATGGTAGCACCCATTGTACAGATGAGCAATATAGGGAGCCAACTTACCGAAGCTTTGGCGGGCCTGGACCGTACAGAGGAATTGATGAACGAAAAAGCCGAGGGAGAGCATCCCGAACGCACCATAAGGCTTTCCCAACTTGTAGGCAACATCGTATTTGACAGGGTCACCTTTGCCTATGAGGAAGACAAGGAAGTCTTGCACGGGGTGAGTTTTAGTGTTGCTGCCGGTGAAGTGATAGCACTGGTAGGTAGTTCCGGTTCGGGCAAGTCTACCATTGCCGGTTTGGCCGCAAGCTTCTTAAATCCGGATTCGGGGATCATTACCGTAGATGGACATGACATGGCACAAATTGACCTTACCAGTTTCAGACAGTTTTTAGGCGTGGTCCTGCAGGATGATTTTCTTTTCGAAGGGACTATCCGGGAAAACATTTTATTCCCTAGGCCCGATGCTTCCGAGGAAGAACTGTTAGAAGCTGTGGAAGCCGCCTATGTGAGCGAGTTTACCGACAGGTTTGATGATGGTTTGGAAACCCTTATCGGGGAAAGGGGCGTAAAACTTTCCGGCGGGCAACGCCAGCGCATTGCCATTGCGCGGGCGGTACTGGCCAATCCCAAAATCCTGATATTGGATGAGGCTACATCCAATTTGGATACCGAAAGTGAGGCCCTAATTCAAAAAAGTCTTGCGGAGTTGACCAAAGGCAGAACCACTTTTGTTATTGCCCACCGCCTAAGCACCATTCGTAAAGCGGACCAAATTTTGGTCATTGAGAACGGGCGAATCGCCGAACGCGGCACCCATGAGGAATTGATTGCCCAAGAGGGTAGATATTACAACCTATTTACTTATCAGGCGAGAATCTAGGCCAGACCTGTCAGGTTTTTGAAACCTGACAGGTCTCCAAACCTCAAATCTTCAAATCGATCCATTTTCAAATTAGCTTTCCGGTGCCAACTCTACCTCAAGACCTTCCAAATCCGTAGTCATTTGAATCTGGCAGCCCAGTCGGCTATTGTCCTTCACATAAAACGCCTCGGACAACATGGCCTCTTCCTCATCCGATTTTTCGGGAAGCGGGTGATCGGATTTTATATAGCATTGACAGGAAGCACACATGGCCATACCCCCGCATACCCCAACCGTTCCTTCCGGGGCCAATTCGTAGGAGCGTACCACTTCCATAAGGTTCATGTTCATATCCGTTGGGGCATCGATCTGGTGTGGAACACCCTCCCTATCCGTAATGGTAATCTTAATATCCGACATGTATCTACCTTATTGTAACATCAGCTTTGTGCCATTGTTTGGACAAATAAGCCGCAAAAATACATTTTTATTGAATGTATGTCGAAATTAATGGATGGGCTTTACATGGTTTTCGGACAGTGCGACCGGAACGGCTTGTACAAGGGAGAGAGTCGTTATAAACCAGATTGAAGCTTGGAAATGGGCGAGTTAATCTTTCAAAAATAGGATTATGTACTTAAATTGATTACCTCTTCAATCTGTGGGGCATGTTTTTTAATAGTCATCTCCACCCCGCTCTTTAAGGTCATCTGGTTCACACTACATCCCACGCAGTTGCCCTGTAAGCGTACCTTTACGGACTTATCATCATCTATGGAAATCAGGGAAATATCGCCTCCATCGCTTTGCAAAAAGGGGCGTATTTCCTCCAGTGCCTTTTCCACCTTGGTTCGGAGTTCCTTGGATGTCATACTTTTTTTCCTTTAACGGCAGCACAACCTGCCATTGTCGTTATTTTTATAGCTTCCGTTGGCGGAAGGTTTTTGTTTCGGTTTACCAGTTCATATACGGTATTCTTGGTGAGCTCCTCAAAGGCCTGTTCTATGGGGGTCGCGGTCTGCATTGCCGCTGGCCGGCCCACATCTCCCGCCTCTCGTATGCTTTGCACCAAGGGGATTTCCCCTAAGAAAGGCACCTGTAAATCTTCTGAAAGGTTTTTGGCCCCTTCTTTACCAAAGATATAATATTTATTCCGGGGAAGCTCCGCAGGGGTAAAATAGGCCATATTTTCCACAATCCCCAATACGGGCACATTAATGGAATCCTGTTGGAACATAGCCACTCCTTTTTTAGCATCGGCCAGGGCCACTTCCTGTGGTGTACTTACCACCACCGCACCCGTGACCGGCATGGACTGCATAATACTTAAATGAATGTCCCCCGTTCCCGGAGGAAGATCCAACAACATAAAGTCCAACTCCCCCCAGTGCGCGTCAAAAATCATTTGATTAAGGGCTTTGGAAGCCATAGGTCCCCTCCATATTACTGCCTGGTTGGGTTCGGTAAAAAACCCGATGGACAGAAGCTTTACTCCATAATTTTCCACAGGTTTCATCTTGGATTTGCCATTAACGGTCACCGCAAGGGGTTTTTCATGGGCCACATCGAACATAATCGGCATGGATGGCCCATAAATATCCGCGTCCAACAGTCCTACCTTAAATCCCATTTTGGCCAAGGTAACCGCCAAATTGGCCGTAACCGTGGACTTGCCCACACCACCTTTCCCCGAGGCTACCGCAATAATATTTTGGATTCCCGGAATGGGTTTGCCCTTAATCTCATTTACCTTTGGTTTGGACGGGGCATCCACTTTGATGTTCACTTTTATTTTGGCCTTTTCATAGACTTCGCGATGGATGATCTTAAGGATTTCCACCTCGGTCTTTTTCCGGGCTTGGAGGCTTGGATTTTTTATGGTGATATCCACTTCTACCTCATCTCCAAAAATCTGTATGTTGTTTACCGCCCCGCTCTCGACCATGTTCTGTCCTTCGCCGGGCACGGTAATCTTTTCAAGAGCTGCTAAAACCCCTTTTTTATCGATTTTCATTCAAATTTCTTTTGAAATTGATATCGTACTATCTCCTACCAAAGATACGGCTTAAAGGCGAGATTTAGAAGTTGAGGGATTGAAAACGAAGATGATACCATAGG
>JBCBSN010000138.1:0-11843 GCA_039819225.1 Bacteroidota bacterium
GTTGTTTCTTTACAAAAATAGAGTCTTTTAAAACCGAATTGGACATTGGGGCCTCTGGAACGTCCTCCGCCAATTCATCCGATTTTGAGGCGCCATAAGTAAAATTGGACAATGCGATCTCTATGGAAGTATAAAGGTCCTGTTGCTCAAAGGGCTTGACCAAATAGCCATTGGGTTTTACCGTTTTGGCATTTTCAACCGTGGCCCTATCGGAATTGGAGGTTACAAAAATAAAGGGGATGTCATAGTTATCCCGAATGTGCTTGCCCAAATCTATCCCGGTTTTGTCCGAAGCCAGTATGATATCGATCAAAACCAAATCTACCTGCTGCGTCCGCAGTACTTCCTCCGCCTGCTCGTAGACGATTACGTTGTCCACGATCTCATAGCCGATTTCCTCTAGCATGGATTGCATGTCATCCGCTATGATAACATTATCCTCTACGATAAGAATTTTAATAGGTTGTTCCAAAGTATTTGGGATTTAGATGGTTAGACTTCAAAATTACAAAATTTAATTAAAACCGATATAGAACAAAACGGCCATACCGAACGTGCCAAGGGCCAATCTTTTAAGCTCTGGGTCTAGGGATGCGGGCTGTTCAATTTTATGGACCTTCCACATATGTATTGCTATGGGTACACAAGTGATCAGACAAACAAATTGGTACCACTGATTGGAATTTAGGAGTACAAAGCAGGTAAAACATAACAATCCCAAAAACAACAAAAGAGCGTGGTACAATTTTCCATTCCGGAATCCCATCCTTACGATCAAGGTCTTTTTACCTGCCTTTTTATCCGATTCATGGTCCCTAAGGTTGTTTAGATTTAAAACCGCAGTACTCAAAAACCCAATAGTGCAGGCAAGTAAAATGGCCTGAGGGGTCAAAAACTTGGTATACAGGAACATTGATCCCAATACCGCCAAACCTCCAAAAAACACAAACACAAATACGTCTCCAAGTCCCATATATCCATAGGCCGATGTTCCCACCGTATATTTAACGGCCGCCCAGATACTTAGGAGGCCCATTGCCAAAAAGAGAAGTGGGTAAGCAATCCCATATTCTTTGAATGCCAAAAATATTACACAAAGTACGAGTACCATATTGATACCGATGGATACCCATATGCCCCCCTTAAGCTCTTTCCTGGAGAGGCGACCACTTTGCAACATTCTTTGTGGCCCTATCCTATCTTCACTATCCGCTCCCTTTATCCCATCTCCATAGTCATTGGCCAAGTTGGAGGTAATCTGAAATCCCATGGCGGTAAAAAGTGCCAGTATAAAAATGGATAGGTTTCCCTTGCCATAAAAGTTTGCCAAGGCCGTTCCCATTATAATCCCGGAGATTGATAAGGGGAGGGTCCTTAACCTGGCCGCATTTAACCACACGTTGATTTTGGACAAAACCTAAGTTAAAAGGGGTCTTCGATCTGGATTCTCTTGCCTTCCTTGTATGATGCCACAAATGCATCCTGAAACCCCAGATCTACCAATTGTTTTCTAAACTTCCTAGCTTCTTCCAAAGTTTCAAAGTTGCCCAAGGAATAGGAATAAAAAGGATTGGTTTTAACAAACAGGGTATTGGTCAAGGCTTTGGAGGCCAAGGTTACATTATTGTCTACAAAGGACTTTACTTGAACAGAATAGATTTTTTCCTTTTCAAGGAATTTTTTGGCCAGGTAAAACTCATTCACCAAGCTCAATTCCTGATTCTGCTGTTTCAAATTATCTATGCGGGTCTTAATGGCATCCAGGCTGTCTATGGAAACCAGAAGGTTGTCCTGCTGGTCATACCCATTTGAGGTACTAAGCCCTGCCGTGTACGTTGTAATGCCAAATGTTCCTATTAGGAAGAGGGCCGTTACACCGGCTAGGACATTGCGTTGCAACTTACTCTTCCTGAGCTCTTTGTTCTTAAATTTGATCTGATCTAAAAGACGCTCGTTGATAATCTGCGCCTTGTCTATATCCTTGTGCAATTCCAATAAATCGCTTTCTTCGATAAAGGGCATTTGGTGCGTGGTTTTTAAGGGCGTTGTTAACAGTGTTAAAGTTAACAAAATTTAGTAAATGTTGATAACCTGTTAATTTCTTTTGTTGTAAAAATCCATATTTCGGATGTCTATCGAAGAAAAGCTGTTGTGAAAAAGCTATAGGTCTTTGATTTTCATTTGTTTAAATGGTATTTGAGCCAGTTTCTGGAGTACTATGTCGCTTGGATACCATCCTTGCTGATTTCAATTTTTCGAGCCTTATACAAAGTTCCCACACCTTTTTTGAAAGTCTTCTTGCTCATTTGCAGTATTTTTTTGATTTGGATCGGATCGGATTTGTCATGCAATGCCAAAAAACCGCCGTTTTCCATAAGGGTATTGTAAATCTTATTTGCTGCGGGTTCCAGTACATTTGTACCCAGAGGTTGCAAGGAAACATCTATCTTGTTGTCCGAACGTATTTTTTTTATAACCCCCTTCGTAATATCACCGATCGCTATATCCTTAAAAACCTCATTGACATATACCAACCCTTTGTGTTTGTGGTTTACGATCACTTCCCAACCCAGATTTGTTCGCCTGGTAAAAATAAGGTCCACAACATCGCGCTCGGAGACGGTCAATATGGTGTTGGACAAGAATCTATCCAACCTGTTGGAAGCTACCAGCCTACCAGTCCGTTCATCCAAATAACAATGAACAATATGCCATTCCCCAGATATCATTTTTGTGCGCTGTTCGCGAAACGGGACCAAAAGGTGCTTTTCCAATCCCCAGTCCATAAAGGCACCGATATCATTGACTTCGGCAACCTCAAGTAATTGAAATTCCCCCAACGTAATCTCTGGTCTCAATGTGGTGGCCACGGGCCGCTCCGAATGATCTAAATAGCAAAACACCTCTAAGGTCTCATCCAGTTCATAAGACCCGGGTACGTACTTATTGGGTAGCAAAACTTCATTGCCCTTATTGTCCCCCAGAAAAAGCCCAACACTGGTATGCCTAAGAACCGTTAAGCGGGTATGTTTTCCGATTGGGATCATGGTGTGGTCGAGGTAAAATTTTAAAAAGGCCGTCCACAAAAGCGAACGGCCTTTTCTTTGTACGTTTTAATGTTATTAATTATAGGCAGCAGCCTTGTCAAAATGCTTGCACAACATATAATACACAACGGCCCTATGCTTATTTCTTTCAGAACTCCCATACTTTTCCAGAACGGAGGTAATGGCGGTCATTAATTCCGGACTGTCCGCCATCCCTAACTTCTTGATGAGGTAATTGCTTTTTACTGTCTCCAATTCTTTTTCATCCGCACCCGAGACTTTTGAGGCATCTAGGTTATAGATGGCCGGACCTAATCCTACCGTAACTTTTTTCAACAGATCCATATCCGGGGTCTCTCCAAATTTTGCCTTGATGTCCGCTGCGTACTTTTCAATCAAATCGTCTCTTTTGTTACTCATAATCGTTAGTGTTGTTTTAAATTAATGTCAATGAAGCCTCGAAGATAAAAAATCAAAGTAATCAAGCAAAATTTTATTATTCAATAATCTAGAGGTGCGTATTTCCAGAAGTTTAGGCTTTTTGGAGGTGTCATAAAAGGATTCTAGCATATCCTTTAAATCCTTCGAATTGTCCGCAACGGAATAGTGAAGACCGAACATTTTGCAAAGCGGTTGTACCTCCAGTTCTTGTACGGTTTCAAAAAAAGTCTCAAAATTGGGGTCGTCTATTTTACCTGGTAAAATCCTAAAGATGCCCCCTCCCCCGTTGTTTATGAGTATTATCCGAAAATCCGGTCTTATCGCATTGTTCCATAGGGCATTGCTGTCATAGAAAAAACTGAGGTCGCCCGTAATCAATAGTGTAGGATTCCTATAATGTATAGATGCCCCCACCGCAGTAGAGGTACTTCCATCTATACCGCTAGTACCCCTATTGCAGTAGACATGGATCCTTGGGCTCCAACTAAAGAGTTGTGCATATCGAACCGTGGAACTATTGCCTAAATGCAATTGGTAATTATCGGGAACACCCATGCTTATAAAATAGAAGGCCAACAAATCTGAAAAAGGAATCCGTTTTACGTATTCTTCCCTACCCCTTAGGGTCTTCTGCTTAATATCTTCCCAATAGCTTTTATATGCACCTTTGTAAGTTGGCCCATTTTGCCTTGACAGTAAAGCCTGCAGAAAGATGTTGGGATTCATCTTTATGTGTCGGGACAACGCAAAAAAAGTATCATAGGCCCTTAACCGATCTATATGCCAATGGCGGTCCGGCTTAAAATTCCTAAGAAAGGCCTTGATTTTTTTTGAGACTATCAATCCTCCAAAAGTCAGCAACAGTTCCGGGCGCAGGGCATCAAAATACCCCTTTTGATCTTGTAGCTTTTCCAACGGAGCTATAATCATATCGATACTTGGGAAAAGATCTGGATGGTGCAGATTAGATGTCGTTTCAGTAAGGACGAGTACTGATGGATCTTGGCATAGGGAATCCAATACCATTTGATCAATGGAATTGGCCTGGTTTACCCCTACCAATACCATTTTACGGGAAGTGTTTACCCATATGTTCCTTAACTCCTCTAGATCTGAGAAGGAGGATGTACTGTCCAAGGACGGCTCATGCTTAATTTGTGGTATTATGGACTGCATGGACAAGGTGTTGTACAAGGGCTCCTCAAATGGAATGTTAATGTGCACAGGGCCCATTTTTTGAAGCACGGCATTTAACCCCTGGTTTAAGATCTTATCGTTATGGGACTGGATTTGCTCTTGCGTCTTTTCAATATTTTCTCCATCGATAAAATTGGGGGCATATTTTAGTACACGTTCGGTAGCGTGCGATACATCCTGTTTTAGGCTAAGGGAACTTAAAATATGGTTTTGAAATACATTTTCCTGCCGTATGGTCTGCCCGTCACCGATATCTATTTTATAAGAAGGTCTATCCGCGGAAAGTATGAGCATTGGAATGGTACTGTAAAACGCCTCGGCAATAGCTGGGTAATAGTTTAGCAACGCGCTGCCAGAAGTGCATACCAGGACTACCGGTTTCCGGGTTTGTTGTGCCATTCCTAGAGCGAAAAAAGCGGCACAACGCTCGTCAACTACACTAAAACAGTTAAAAGAAGAATCCTCGGTAAACCCAATAATCAAGGGTGCGTTACGTGATCCCGGGGAGATAACAACGTTTTTGAAACCTTTTGCCTTACAATGCAAAACAACGGACTGCGCCGATGGTATGGAAGAATACTTCATGTACCGCAAAAATACGACTAGGGCAGCTCCAAACCAACTGCTACGTAAATCATCTGAAGAATTTCATCAGGGTCTTACTTTTGGCCACAGTTTCCAACCATTCTTTTTCTGGATGGGAACCCCGGGTTATTCCACCTCCTACATATATATAGGCCAAATCCCTTTTTATCTGCGCGCAGCGGAGGTTAACATAAAGATCGGCACTTTCCTTACTTCTGATTTCTCCTAAAAATCCCGTATAAAATTCACGATCATAGTTTTCCTCCCTCAAAATAAAATCCCTGGCGGTCAAAAACGGCAGGCCACATACTGCAGGAGTTGGGTGCAAGACCTTTAGCAACGGTTCCAACCCACCATCCAACATGGTTCCGGAAATCTTTGTTCGTAAATGCCACAGGCTACCTGCGCGTATGGATTCCAATTTAGATTTGTTAAGAGACACCATTTTGGGACTAAGGACATTAATAATGTAATCAGTGACAAGCTCTTGTTCGTGCCGTTCCTTTTTGTTCCAGATAGGTGGGGCGTCCCCATTCAATTCTTGTGTGCCTGCAAGTGAAAAGGTGGTGAAGGCCTTACCTCGGACTTTTACCAAAACTTCCGGGGTAGCCCCTATCCAGGTTCCTTTCCGGGGATGAAACCACAGATAGCAAAATGCATGGGGATAATTGTTCAGAAGGACTAAAAAAGTATCCAGAATATCCTTTTTAAAAGGGATTTCCAAAATTCGGGAGAGCACTACTTTTTGGAATTCCCCCTCTTTGATCTTTGCTAGTCCTTTATGAACTAAGTCTAGGTAAGCCTTTTTTTTGAAGTCTTTAGCCTCATCTATCTTTTGTTGGGTTACTGAAGATGATATTGCTTTGAAATCATATTGGGCGATCAATTTTTCATCATTGGGGATATATATTGCAGGCCGATCCTTGTGGAAGGGTGCCATAACAAAGCCTTCTTCGGTAAAATTCGTTGACCGGTATAGGGCATTCCCCTTTTGAAAAATACCTCTGACTTCTGTATCTCCGGGCTTGCTGAAGAGTACGAAGGGAAGATTTTGGGACCGTTGTGCTACCGCCCTTTCCAACAATCCGGATAGCGTATTATTCCTTGGGTAATGCAATCGTGGTTAGTTTACAGAAGGATACCAAATTGTCCTGTGCATCGGTAATCCGTATATCCCAAAGCTGGGTTGTGCGTCCCTTGTGGATTAGGGTCGCCTTGGCGAACACTTGGCCCTCGGAAACACTTTTAACATGGTTGGCCGATATTTCAATGCCACGGATAAAGAATTTTTGGGCATCCAAAAAAATATAGGATGCGGTACTTCCGATGCTTTCGGCCAGGGCTACCATAGCACCACCATGAAGTACACCATCCGGTTGGTGAACCTTGGGATTTACCGGCATTTTTCCCATTAGAAAATTTTCGCCAACATCCGTATATTCAATTTCCAAGGTCTCCATTAAGGTATTCTTGGTAGATTCGTTACAAACACGAAGTATTTTTTCTTTATAGTCCTCCATCTACATTATTTTTGGTAAAACTAATCATTACTAAGGCAAATCTGCTATAGACTTTAAGGGGGATAGAAAATGGATACTATTTAAGGCCTACCAGGTTTAGCCCCTATTGTTTTGTATCCTCCGGTTTTTCGGGGACGGTTTCATAATAGGAAATCCTTCTGGAAGTATAGGTGTTTTCCGGTGAGATAATCTGTCTCACCCAATTGGCACTTTCAGTACCGTCATATTGATAAATGTATTCCTGGACTTCCTCGGAATTCCCTTGTTGTGTTACTATCTTGGACAATGCGCCCATGTCCTCGTATTCATAAAAAGAAATTTCCCGAGGTGCAAACCGGCCTTTCTTTTTGGGATCTGGGATAAATCGTGTAACGGAAATTAGTTTGTCCTCCTTGTTCAGAATCTCCTCCGTTGCGGTATGGGGTTGCTCTTCAACAAATTTTTTGGTCAAGACCACTTTTTCAAGAAATCCCCTTTTTCCTTTCCGCGTTGAAGTTCTAGTAGATTTTTGTAGTATCCCGTTCTGGGTATAGTAGCTTTTAGTCTGCTCATTTTTAAAGGTCGAATACTCAATATGGGTTTCATCCGTACCGTCATTATTGGTCCGGATAATTTTGGAAATCCGCCCGGAGCTATCGTATAAATACTCATATTGATCTAGAAATTCCTTATTATACGAAATTATCTTTTCGGTAATCCTGGTATTGGATAGCGTGTCATACTCATAGAAATGGGCAATAGAGGTTTGGGGATCAAAAGTATCGTTGCGATAGTTTTCCAGTCGTTTTTCCAAAAGTTCCTTGTTCCTGTACTTGTAGTAGGTAATATCATAATCCGTATCGCTATGGCGGGTTATTGATTTGGTCAAGAGTCCCTCCCGGTCAAATTCATATTCCTCTTTGCCGTAATCCGTAATGACCATACAGGTTTTTACGGGTCCCAACAAGTCAAAATCCTTAGTGGTAAAAACTTTAATTTCTTGGGCAATACCGAATGAACCTATAAATGCCAGTAATAAAAACAATAGGGGTCGGTTATTTTCCATAGTCCAAAATTAAGGGATATTCCCACACCCCAAAACAAAAGATGTACCAAAAAGAAAAGGGACGATGAATATCGCCCCTTCATACTATAGCCCTTACAGCCTATGTCCCTATTTCGCTTCTTCAAAATCTATTCTTCCGATACGCTCCTAGGGCAGGTAGGTTACTTCACCTCTTCAAAATCTACGTCTTCCACATTGTCACCTTCCTTGGTGTCCGTACCACTTGCCGTATCCTGACCGTTTGGTGAGGGACCACCAGTCTGCTGCGCTTCGGCCTGTGCCTTATACATTTCTTCTGAAGCTACTTTCCAAGCCTCGTTGATTTTGTCCAAAGCAGGACTTATCACAGCAATATCCTTACTATCATAGGCCTTTTTTAATTCTTCCAACGCATCTTCGATCGGTTTTTTCTTGTCATCGGACAATTTATCGCCAAACTCGCTTAACTGTTTTTCGGTCTGGAAAATCATACTATCGGCCTCGTTCAGTTTGTCCGCGGTTTCCTTGGCCTTTTTATCGGATTCAGCATTGGCTTCGGCCTCGGCCTTCATTTTCTCTATTTCCTCTTCCGTTAACCCGGAGGAGGCTTCAATGCGAATATCCTGTGACTTTCCGGTCGCTTTGTCCGTTGCGGAAACCTTGATGATACCATTGGCATCAATATCAAAGGTTACCTCTATCTGGGGCGTGCCCCTTGGCGCTGGCGGAATACCATCCAAATGGAAACGACCAATAGTTTTGTTGTCCGCCGCCATAGGCCTTTCCCCTTGTAGTACATGGATTTCCACGGAGGGCTGATTATCGGCCGCCGTTGAAAAAACTTGTGATTTTTTGGTGGGGATCGTGGTATTGGCATCGATCAATTTGGTCATAACCCTTCCCATGGTCTCGATACCCAAGGACAGTGGGGTTACATCCAACAACAGTACATCCTTGACATCCCCAGTTAGTACACCACCTTGAATTGCGGCACCAACGGCAACTACCTCGTCGGGATTTACGCCCTTGGACGGTTTTTTGCCGAAGAACTTTTCCACAGCTTCCTGTACCGCGGGAATCCTGGTGGATCCCCCTACCAAAATAATCTCATCGATATCGCTCTTGGAAAGCCCTGCTGCCTTTAGTGCCGTTTCACAGGGTTCAATGGTACGTTGTATCAAATCATGTATCAACTGTTCAAATTTGGAACGGGACAAACTGCGGACCAAGTGCTTGGGACCGGAGGCCGTTGCCGTTACATAAGGCAGATTGATTTCGGTCTGGGACGAGGAAGACAATTCTATTTTTGCCTTTTCCGCCGCCTCACGCAAACGCTGCAAGGCCATGGCATCGTCCCGAAGGTCGATGCTTTCGTCCTTTTTAAATTCTTCGGCCAACCAATTGATGATTTTTTGATCTACATCATCACCCCCCAAATGGGTGTCGCCATCCGTAGCCAATACCTCAAAAACCCCATCCCCAAGTTCCAATATGGAAACGTCGTGCGTGCCGCCGCCAAAATCAAAGACAACCACTTTTTGGTCCGTATGTTTCTTGTCCAACCCGTACGCCAAAGAGGCGGCAGTAGGCTCGTTGATAATACGTTCCACGGTAAGCCCCGCTATTTCTCCGGCTTCCTTGGTGGCCTGCCTCTGGGCATCGTTAAAATAGGCCGGTACTGTAATTACGGCCTGGGTAACATCTTGGCCCAAGTAGTCCTCAGCAGTTTTCTTCATCTTTTGAAGGACCATTGCGGAAAGTTCCTGGGGGGTATATAAACGGCCATCGATATCCACACGTGGTGTATCATTATCACCCTTCACCACTTTATAGGGAACCCGATTGGCCTCCTTTTGGGATTCGGAATATTTGTTCCCCATAAAACGTTTAATGGAGTAAACCGTTTTTGTGGGATTAGTCACGGCCTGTCTTTTGGCCGGATCGCCAACCTTTATTTCGCCCCCGTCCACAAATGCAATGACCGATGGCGTAGTCCGCTTTCCTTCCGCATTAGGGATTACTACGGGTTCATTGCCCTCCATTACGGAAACGCAGGAGTTGGTAGTGCCCAAATCTATTCCTATTATTTTGCTCATTCTATATGTTTTAAGTATTAGTGCATCTTTAATAAATCGCTAGATAAATGTCAAACAATATGCCAAGGGAAACAAAACTGACAGGATGTCATTTTTGGGTTTCGGGTTTATTGGTTTTGGGAAGCAAAAAAGAAAAGAGTTAAAAAGTGAACAGTGCACAGAACAATTGGATTAGAGTCCGGTGATTTTGTCGTGGATTCCAGATTGAAGGTCCAATGTTCGGGTTTTTGAACTTGAATTTGACACTTGAGCTTGAACTTTTCAGGGTTCAGGGTATTTGTTACTTCCGCCTTCTGTCATAGATCTTTTGCCCGATTCCTTATAAAAGAATCGAAAGGGTAACAATTATTCCTGAATACAGTCCGATTTTCCCCGGGTATCGATCAGGTAAATGATCTTCCATTCCCCGTCAAAGGATATCAGTTGAAAGGAATTAATACCGCAATGGCTAAAACTACCGTTGTACCAAAATTCATAACCTACCCAGGCATTGGCCATCGTGCGGTCTACTTGAATGGACCATGAAGTGAGTTTTTCTTGAAATTGGACGCTATCGGGAATGCCCACAATGCTTTGGTACAACTTTCCGATTTTTCCGGTTTTAAAAACGGTTTTGCCATTTTTGCTACGTCCTGTGGTCTGCAGTACCACCTCTTCGGCCACGAATTTTTTCATAGCAATGGAATCCTTGGCATGAAAGGCCTCAAAAAAGCCTTTAACCACTTCTTTCACCTCCTCCTTATCGGCATTTTGGGCTTGTGTAAAACTCAGATAAAGAATAAAAAAACTATAAAGAAGCACATTGTTCTTCACAAGAATGTTTTTGGTCGAAAGCCAATTTAACTAAAACTGATTACATTTAGGGCAAATATTTTTGAAATGTCCATCGCAAAAAAGGAATATAAGAGGGTCACGGTAAAGTCGTTAATAGATATGAAGCAAAACGGGGAAAAAATCTCCATGCTTACGGCTTATGATTACTCCATGGCCAAAATTGTGGATGCCGCCAAGGTGGACGTTATTCTGGTGGGCGATTCCGCGAGTAACGTTATGGCCGGTCATGAAACCACCTTGCCCATTACCTTGGATCAAATGATCTACCACGCCACCTCAGTGGTCCGGGCAGTGGAAAGGGCATTGATCGTTGTGGACATTCCATTTGGCAGTTATCAAAGCGACCCTAAGGAAGCCTTGCGTTCCGCAATACGGATTATGAAGGAAAGCGGGGCCCATGCCGTGAAATTGGAGGGAGGGGTGGAAATAAAGGAATCCGTAAAACGTATCCTTCACGCTGGAATCCCGGTCATGGGACATTTGGGACTTACCCCACAGAGTATATACAAATTTGGTACGTATACCGTACGTGCCAAAGAAGAGGAAGAGGCCAAAAAATTAATGGAAGATGCCCGGCTCCTGGAAAAATTGGGGTGTTTTGGCATTGTGCTGGAAAAAATACCCGCTTCCCTAACGCAAAAGGTATCGGAGCGTTTAACAATTCCTACCATAGGCATAGGTGGCGGGAGGCATGCAGATGGCCAGGTATTGGTAATCCACGATCTTTTGGGAATGACCCACGAATTTAACCCGCGATTTCTAAGAAGATATATGAACCTGTATGAGGAGATGGGTACTGCCATATCCAATTACGTTACGGACGTAAAAAATAGGGACTTCCCCAATGAACAGGAACAGTATTGAAATTCCAAACTCCAAATAACAAATTCCAAAACCAGATTTTGGCATTTTCTAGTGCCAAACGACGGATTGCAGACTCCGGACAATATTGAGATTTGGAATTTGTAATTTTTAACCACGTATGGTAAAACGAATAGTTATACTCCTTCTTGTTCTCCTGAACATTGGCTGCGACCAGATTTCCAAGGATATTGTCCGTAAAAATGTTATCCCCGGAGACCAAATACCAATAATTCGG